>DATENM010000152.1 GCA_035275065.1 Blastocatellia bacterium | reverse complement strand
GAAGGGCTGAAGGCGAAGCAGGCGGCGGAGTTGGTGAGGTGGGGGCAAGGGCGAGGGGCGGAGGTGGTGAATCACTACGGGCCGACGGAGTGCACGGTCGGGGTGGTGACGCACCGGGTGGGGGTAGAGGAGGTCGAGGCGGGCGGCCAGGGCGGCAGCCAGGCAACGATAGCGATTGGGCGGCTGCTGGGGAATGTGCGTGGGTATGTGGTGAGCGGCGGCGAGCAGGTGGCTGGGCCGGGGATGGTCGGCGAGCTCTACATCGGCGGGGCGGCGGTGGGGCGGGGGTATGTGAGCGAAGCGGCGGAGACGGCCTCGCGGTTCGTGCCCGATGCTTACAGTGGGGAAGCTGGGGCGCGGCTGTATCGGACGGGCGATGTGGTGAAGTACAGCGCCGCAGGGGAGCTGGAGTACCTAGGGAGAAGCGACCAGCAGGTGAAGGTGCGAGGGTATCGGGTAGAGCTAGGGGAGATCGAGGCGGCGGTCAACGAGGAGGCGGGGGTGAGGGCGAGCGCCGTGGTGGTGCGCGATGAGGCGGTGAGCGGGCCGCAGGTGGTCTGCTACGTGGTGGGCGAGGATGGGGCGGAGGTGAGCGGCAAGCAGCTACGGGAGGGGTTGAGCCGGCGGCTGCCGGAATACATGGTGCCGACGGTGTTCGTGATGCTGGGGGAGCTGCCGCTGACGGCCAACGGCAAGCTGGATCGCAAGGCGCTACCAGCCCCGATGGCAGAGCCGCAGAGTAGTACCGAGGCAGGCGCGCCACAAACGGTGAACGAGGAGCTGGTGGCGGGCATCTTCAGTGAGGTGCTGGGGCAGCGAGAGGTGAGCGTCGAGGCGAACTTCTTCGAGCTGGGTGGCCACTCGTTGCTGGCGACGCAGGTGGTGTCGCGAGTGCGCGAGGTGCTTGGGGTGGAAGTCCCGCTGCGGGTGGTGTTCGAGGAGCCGACGGTGCGAGGGCTGGCGGCGGCGGTGCAGCAGCAGCAGCGGCAAGGCAAGAGCGTCGCCGCACCTCCGATTGAGCGGGTGAGTCGGGAAGGTGAGTTGCCGCTGTCATTCGCGCAGCAGCGGCTGTGGTTCATCCATCAGCTGGAGCCCGCGAGCGCCGCCTACAACGTGCCGCACGCCGTGCGGTTGAGCGGCGAGCTGAAGGTAGGGGCCTTGGAGCAGAGCCTGGGGGAGATCGTGAGGCGGCACGAGGTGCTGCGGACGCGCTTCGAGCTGCGGCAGTCGCAGGCCGTGCAGGTGATCGAGGCCGAAGCTCGGGTGCGACTGCGGCTGTGGGAGCTCAGCGCGCTGCCGACGGCGAGCAAGGAAGAAGTCGCCCGCG
>DATENM010000151.1 GCA_035275065.1 Blastocatellia bacterium | reverse complement strand
AGGGATATCTGGGTAGATCGTGACCCCTGTGATATGGTTTTGGCAAGTACGCGTGATGGGCGAGAGAGAGGTTGAGAGGTTTCCAATTCAAGAGAGCACCGGCGAGTGAGGGAGCTTGGATTTGGAGGATCTGCAAGGGGCTTTTCCATTCTTTGCCTCGGTTGGGACGGACGAGATTAAAGTAGCGCCAGTAGGTAGTGACTTTGGCGAAGAAGTGCGCGGGGCTGTGGAACTGTTCGCGATCGAAAAACTCGTCTTCAACCAGGCGATGAACCGTTTCAACGTCGCTTTGCCAGGTGTAACGCTTGGGAGGAATGAAGCGGTGATCAGAGCCCAAGGCGCGGACGGTCGAGGGCAGACCGCGTTGCTCTTTGTTTTCCTGGAACTCGCCGCCATTATCGGTCTGCCAGACCAGAGCGCTGAGATCGACGCCATACAGAGCCAGGTGTGCGCTGAGTTGTTCAGCCAGGAAGACGGCGTAAGTTTTGGAGAGCTCATCAGCGTAGGCGGTGAAGCAGGCGCCGGAGACGATTTCCCGAGCGGTGTACTGGAAGCGAGGCAGTTTGAGATGCATCATCTGGGGCCAATAAAAGGGGATGTCCTGCAGGAATTTGGTGTCGGCGGAGAGCTGGCCAAAGAGCTTCCATGCCCGTTTAACCGAGCGCAGCAGCTTTTTGGTCACCGGCTTTTTCTTGCGCGGCCTACTGAGGCCATGCTGACGAATGATGCGGGCGACGGCATTATGGCTGACCTTGAGATCGAACTCGCGGACCAGCCGTTCAGCGCCAAAGCCGGTTTGCCTTCTGAGTTTGACGATCTGTCCTTCCAAACTGGAGGCGGTCTTATGAGGGCAGCGCTTGGGCGCGCGGGATCGCTCGGCCAGCGAGGAAGGTTTACCGGGGACGGCACGCCGCAACCACTTGCGCACGGTGTTGCGGGTACAGCCAAACTCTCGGACGGTAGCCTTGATGCCATGCTCACGAGCAAAGCTAACGATCTTCTGATGAAGCCAGTGACGATCTGTGCGCATACGATACAACTCAAAATAGCGGCAGTGCACCCTCGGAAGATCGGCACCGGGCGCTCGGCTGTTCGGCCTTCGGCTGCGGCGGCCCAGGGTCCCCTCGCTCCGCTCGGCCAGCGGCTCGCGAGCTAGGGCTCGCAAAGCCGAGCCACTGGCCCCGATGCCGCCGATCCTCAGACCTCACTCAACACTCGGCGCAGCTCTTTCATTCGTGCCGCACTCAATACTGTTAGCTTTTGGAGGGGGTCACGATGTACCCAGCTCTTCCCA
>DATENM010000150.1 GCA_035275065.1 Blastocatellia bacterium | reverse complement strand
GTCGACCTGCAAGACCTCGCCGGAGTTGACGCGGATGGCGCGGCTGATGTCGTAGCCGTGCTGCGGCCCCCACTGCAAGGTCTGCAAGATGATCAGGTCGAGTGTGCCTTGCAGCACCTCGATGCGATTCTGGTGACGACGCTTCATAAACCCTCCTGGTGTAGGAAGCCTACACCCTTTTATGTAGGATGTCTACAGCCTGAGTAAAAATTTTCGCCCGAGCCTCGTCCTTAAAGAACCGGCTGATCGCCGCGCCGCCGCGGAGTTTTAACACAGTCTTCACAGGCATGTTACAAAGCCGTAACACGCCTTCCCTATACTTCTCACTTGATCAAGCAGCTAAAACCCACGCGGGAGGACCCCCAATTCATGACATACCGCTCACGCTCCGTGCGCGCGCTGGCCGCGCTGATGATTTGCTTTCTGTTGACGCTGGCGCTCGCCGGCTGCGGCACCCGGTCAGGCGGCGAAACGCGCCTTCAAGGCGCTGGCGCGACCTTTCCCAATCCGATTTATCAGAAGTGGTTCAGCGAATACAACAAGGCCAACCCCGGCGTTAAATTCGACTATCAATCGATTGGCTCGGGCGGCGGCATCCAGCAGATTACTGCCAAGACCGTTGATTTCGGCGGCTCCGATGCGCCGATGAAGGACGACGACCTCGCCAAAGCGTCGGGGGAAATTCTCCACATCCCGACGGTGCTCGGCGCGGTCATCCTCACCTATAACGTCCAGGGCATCACCGGCGACCTGAAGTTCGCGCCCGAGGCGATTGCCGGCATTTATCTCGGCAAGATCAAGAAGTGGAATGATCCGGCCATCACCGCGACCAATGAAGGCGTCCAGCTTCCCGACGCCGCCATCAACGTCGTGCACCGCTCGGAAGCCAGCGGCACCACCTACGTCTTCACCGACTACCTGTCAAAAGTCAGCCCCGATTGGAAGAGCGGGCCGGGCACAGGCACACAGCCCAACTGGCCTGTCGGCCTCGGCGCCAAGGGCAACGAAGCCGTCACCGGGCAGGTCAAGCAGACGCCGAACTCCATCGGCTATGTCGAGTTGATCTACGCCGAACAGAACAAGCTGCCGGTCGCTCTGGTCAAGAATGCGTCGGGCGCGTGGGTCAAGCCGTCGCTCGATTCGATCACCGCGGCGGCGGCAGGCGCGGCGGGCCAGATACCCGATGACCTGCGCGTGTCGATCACCAACGCGCCGGGCGCGACGGCCTATCCGATCTCTTCATTCACCTACCTGCTGGTCTACAAAGACCAGCCGGATCAGGCCAAGGGCAAGGCGCTGGTTGATTTCCTCTGGTGGGCGACGCACGACGGCGAGCAGATGGCTAAAGAGTTGTCCTACGCGCCGCTGCCGGCGGAAGTCGTCAAGAAGGCCGAAGAGAAGATCAAAGCCATCACCTTTCAGGGCAAGCCGCTGCGCAGCTAGCCGACCCGTGGTCGGAAGGCAAAGGACTGACCTCAGCCTCCTGGTTTCGCATGGACACCGTGACGACAGGACAAACGCCCCCGCTCACCGGGCCGCTTGCCAAGCGCCCGGTTAAGCGCGCGCGCGCTTCGGGACGTTGGGCCGATTCGTTGTTCAAGCTGACGACGCTCATGTTTGCGCTCGTCGTCGCCGGGCTGGTCGTCATCATCGTCGTCAACATGGCGATGAATGCGCAGCTATCGTTTGAAAAGTTCGGCTTCGACTTCATCACCCGCTCGATCTGGGACCCTGTGCATGAAGAGTTCGGGGCGCTGCCGTTCATCTATGGCACGGCGATGTCGTCGCTGATCGCCTTGATCATCGCCGTGCCCTTGAGTCTCGGCATCGCCATCTTTCTCAGCGAGCACGCGCCGCGAAGGCTGGCCACGCCCATTGCCTTTCTGGTGCAGTTGCTGGCGGCGATTCCATCCGTCGTCTACGGACTGTGGGGCATCTTTGTGCTGGCGCCGCTGCTGCGCGATCACGTCTACCCGGCGCTGCAAAAAGCGTTCGGCTCGCTGCCGCTGTTTCAAGGGCAGATCAACGGCCTGGGGCTGCTGACCGCCGGCATTATCCTGTCGATCATGGTTGTGCCGATCATTACCTCCGTGACCACCGATGTGCTGCGCGCCGTGCCGGCCGCGCAGCGCGAAGCGGCGCTGGCGTTGGGCGCGACGCGCTGGGAAGCGACGCGCATCATCTTGCAGAACGCCCGCTCAGGCATCACAGGGGCGATCATCCTCGGCCTGGGCCGCGCCGTCGGCGAGACCATGGCGGTGACGATGGTGATCGGCAACCGCCCGGAAATCTCCGCCTCGCTCTTCGACCCGTCGTTCACGATTGCGTCGGCGATTGCCAATGAATTCTCCGAGGTGACTTCGGAAATCCACCGCAACGCGCTGGTCGAGCTGGGCCTGATCCTCTTCGTCATTACCTTCGTCATTAACGCGGCGGCGCGGCTGCTGGTCTACGCCGTGACCCGCGGCCAGGGGAAGGTGGCGCATGCATAGCCTGGCGCGGCGCAAGCTCCTGAGCCGTGTGATGACGTGGCTGACGAGCGCGGCGGCGGCGCTGGCCATCGTCGCGCTGGTGCTCATCCTCGGCTACATCGGCGTGACCGGCGTCAGAGAGTTAAACCTCAGCTTTCTGGTCAACGACCCGAAGCCGTTCGGCGAACCCGGGAGCGGCATCGCCAACGCCATCGTCGGCACGTTGATTCTGATCGGCATCGCCTCGGCAATCGGCCTGCCGGTCGGCATCCTGGCCGGGCTCTACCTGGCCGAGTTCAGCACCAACCGCTTCGGCATCATCTTGCGCTTCCTGATCGACACGCTGACGGGGATGCCTTCGATTGTCGTCGGCGTCTTCGCCTGGACGGTGTTGGTCAAACCGATGGGCCACTTTTCGGCGCTCGCCGGCGGCGCCAGCCTGGCCGTCCTGATGATGCCGATTGTGGCGCGAACGACAGAAGAGATGATCCGCCTGGTGCCGCAGAGCATGCGCGAAGCGGCGCTGGCGCTCGGCGCGCCGGTCTGGCGCATGAGCCTCGGCGTCGTGCTGCGCGCGGCGATGGGCGGCGTGGCGACGGGCGCGATGCTGGCCATCGCGCGCATCGCCGGCGAGACCGCGCCGCTGCTCTTCACGGCGTTGAGCTATAACTACATGAGCACAGATGTCATGAGTCCCATCGCCTCTTTGACCTATCAGATTTATTACTACGCCGGCTCGCCTTACGAACAGTGGCACGCCATGGCATGGGCAGCGACGCTGGTACTGGTCGGCATGATTCTGGCCATCAACGTCAGCGTTAAAGTGCTGGCGAGAAATCGTTATCAATGACCCGTGTCCAGATCAAGAATATGAACGAACGACCTGACACGCAAGAGGCCGAAATGGAATCGCAACCCACCCGCGTGGTGCCGCAAATCGTCGTCCCCGCGCCGACCGTGCAGCCGCGCCTTAAGCCGGGCACAGACCATCAATCGTCCGCCTCGGCCATCGCCGGCCAGTCACTCGGAGCCGCCGCGGAAACCAAGATCGAGGTCGGCCACCTGAGCTTCTTTTATGGCCGCACGCGGGCATTGAAAAACATCTCGCTCGACATCCAAGCGGCGCAGGTGACGGCCTTCATCGGCCCTTCGGGGTGCGGCAAGTCAACGCTGATCCGCACGCTCAACCGCATGAATGACGTGATCCCCGGAGCGCGCGTCGAAGGCCGCGTGGCGCTGGACGGCGAAGACCTCTACGCGCCCGGAACCGACGTGGTCTTGCTGCGCCGCCGCGTCGGCATGGTCTTTCAAAAGCCGAACCCTTTTCCGCGCTCGATCTTTGATAATGTCGCCTACGGGCTTAGAATAAACCGCATGACCGGCTCGAAGTCCGAGCTTGCGGGTCGCGTCGAAGCCAGCTTGAAAGCGGCGGCGTTGTGGGACGAAGTGAAAGACCGCTTGAAGCAATCGGCGCTCGGGCTGTCGGGCGGCCAGCAGCAGCGCGTCTGCATCGCGCGGGCGCTGGCGGTCGAGCCGGACGTGCTGTTGATGGACGAGCCGACTTCGGCGCTCGACCCCATCGCCACGCAGAAGATCGAAGAGTTGATCAGCGAATTAAAGGAGCGCTACACCATCGTCATCGTCACGCACAATATGCAGCAGGCGGCCCGCGTATCGGACATGACGGCGCTCTTCTGGCTCGGCGAGATGATCGAGTTCAACACCACGGAAAAGATGTTCACCCGGCCCGACAAGCGCATGACCGAAGATTACATCACCGGGCGATTCGGATGAAACAGTTGCCATTCTCAGTTGCCAGTTGCCAGCGGGGAGCTTCGCACTACGCGATGACTCGGACCAGGCCGGAAACTGAGAACTGGCAACTGGCAACTGGCAACTGAGATATGCATAAACGATTGATCGAAGACAATCTGAATCTGCTGCGCGAGCGGCTGCTGATGATGGGCGGCGCGGCCGAGAAAGCCATTCTGCTGGCTTTGCGGGCGCTGGTCGAGCGCGACTCGGAGCTGGCCGAGCGCGTCATCCGCGAAGACGACGCCATTGACCGCATGGAGGTGGAGATCGATCAGCTCTGCGTTGACATTCTCGTGCTCAAGCAGCCGGCGGCGGGCGACCTGCGCTTCGTGGTTTCGGCAGCGCGCACCGCGCCGACCATCGAGCGCATCGCCGATCACGCGGTCAATCTCGCCAAGCACGCGCTCGCCCTGAACGATGAGCCGGAGCTTGAAGCACAGCTCGACATCTCGAAGATGGGCCGCATCGTGCAAGAGATGCTGGTCGCCGGGCTGGATGCCTTCACGTCGGGCGATCCCGAGCGCGCGCAAACGACGATTGCCCGCGACGACGAAGTCGACAGCCTCTACGATCAGCTTTACGCCGGAGTCATCGAAGCGATGATGCGCAACCCGGCGGCGGTGACGCGCGGCGCGCAATGGCTTTTTGTCTTAAAGCACCTTGAGCGCATCGCCGATTACGTGACCAACATCTGCGAACAAATCGTCTATATGGCGCGCGGCCAGGTGATCAAGCACACGATATGGTAGCCGTAATGGAAGAACCTCGACCCCGCAGCATCGTCATCGTCGAAGACGACGAAGACATCGCCGATTCGATCCGCTATAACCTTGAGCGCGAGAGCTTCCGTGTGCGGGTCGCGGCGACCGGCGAAGAGGCGCTCGACCTGATCCTCGAACGCCCACCCAGCCTGGTGCTGCTCGATCTGAACCTGCCGCACATGAGCGGCCTGGAAATCTGCCGCCGTTTGCGCGCTGAGGCGGCGACGGCGCGCCTGCCGATCCTGATTTTGACAGCGCGTACAGACGAGTCCGACAAAGTTCTCGGCCTCAATCTCGGCGCCGACGATTACATCACCAAGCCGTTCAGCATGCGCGAGCTGGTGGCCCGCGTCAACGCCGTGCTGCGCCGCGCCGATGGGCTGGAGCCGGCGCGCCCGGTCTTCGATGATGGCCGCCTGCGCATAGACCCGGCGACCTTCAGCGTCACCTGTCAGGGCCGCGATGTGCGATTGACGCGCAAAGAGTTTGCGTTGCTGGCGGAGCTGGCGCGCAACGCGGGCCGCGTCATGACGCGCGAAGCCCTGCTCGACCGCGTTTGGGGCATGACTTACTATGGCGACTCGCGCACCCTCGACGTTCACATTCGCCGCTTGCGCCAGAAGCTCGGCGACCCGCAGATCATCGAAACCGTCACCGGCGTCGGCTATCGCATGGTAGACAACCGCAAGCACGGCGAATGAATTTTAGATTTTCATGGCTTGGCGCTACGCGCCGGCGATTTTGGATTGAAGAACCCATACGGACGGGTGCTGCTTCAGTCCGCTAATCTAAAATCCAAAATCCAAAATATGAAAGACCTTGACCGACGAATATGGCTGGCGACGCTGGCGGCGTTCGGCTTATTCGTCGCCTACGAGACGATCAAGACGCTGATGTTCCCGCGCATGTCGGTCGTCGTGTCGCACGTCGTCACGGTGGTCGTGGTCGCGGCGCTGACCTATGTTGTCTCGCGCTATGCGCTGTCGCGCTACGGCGCGGCGCTGGCTGAAATCGAGCGGCAGACACGGATGAGCGAAGAGACCAATCATCTGCTGGCAGGCGTACTGGCGACCATGCGCGAAGGCGTGTTGATCGTTGACCGCGACCTGCGCATCGTGCTTTACAATGACGCGGCGACCCGCGTCGTGAAGCTGCCTTCCAGGGACGCGGAGACGCGGAGACGCGGAGACGCGGGGAAAGAAGAGGCAGACGATCACCGAACGACCGTCTCCGCGTCTCCGCGTCTCCGCGTCTCCGCGTCTCCCCTGCGCTTGATCGAAGCGACGCGCGACCCGCTGATTCATCAGGCATTTCGTCAGGCGCTCGATCAGCACGCGGCGGTCGAAACGCTCATCGAGATGGCCCAGGTCGGAGGCCGCAGCTATCAATTGAATGTCACGCCGTTGAACGATTCCCTGACCGTCGGCGTCTTCTTCGACATCACCGAGCTTCAGCGCCTGGAGCGCGTGCGCCGCGAGTTCTTCGCCAACCTCTCGCACGAGCTGCGCACGCCGCTAACCGCCATCCTCGCTTACTCAGAGACGCTGCTCGACGGCGCGATTGACGACCGCGACCATAACGTCCGCTTCCTCGAAAGGCTCCACAAGCATGCGGCGCGCATGAGCGAGCTGATCTCTGACATCTCTGACCTGTCGGCGATTGAATCGGGTAAGGTGACGCTTGAGCCGCGCCCGGTGCGTTTGCGCGGCGTGCTGGGCGATGTGCTGTCGTTGGCCGAAGCGCGGCGCGGCGCGGCAGGCATTGCGGTCAACATCGAGGTGCCTGATGACCTGTTGGTGATGGCCGACCGCGCCCGGCTCGAACAGATTCTCTATAACCTGATTGACAACGCCATCAAGTTCAACCGCCCCGAAGGCCGCGTGACCATCAACACCGAGCAGCAGAACGGGCGGGCGATGATTCACATCGAAGACACTGGCGTTGGCATCGCCGCACAGGACTTGCCGCGCATCTTCGAGCGGCTGTATCGCGCCGACAAATCGCGCTCGCGGCGCACCGAAGGCACCGGGCTTGGGCTAGCCATCGTCAAGCATCTGGTGCAGGCGCACGGCGGCGAGATCAGCGTCCGCAGCGAGCTGGGTCATGGCTCGCGCTTCACCTTCACACTGCCGCTCGCCTCTACACCCGCCGCCTCACCGAATGGAAAATCGCCCCGATAGCGAGGCGTCGGTTCGAGGGCTTTGCCAATCACGAAAACCGACGTTCCCAGGCTGCCCTGGAAAGCGCGCCTCTTCTCACCCGCCGCCTTGTCTCATAGCCGGGCGCGAGGCAGTCGCGGAGACAATCGAGCAGGTCTATGTATTCAACGGGCTTGGGGAGCGCGGCCCGCGCCCCCAGATCAATCGCCTGTCGCAGATCACGGGGCTCGGCGGAGCTGATGACGATGATCGGCACGCGCTTGAGCGTCGGTTGCGCTTTCATCTGCCTGATAAGCTCAAGGCCATTGACTTTCGGCATGCAGATATCGGTAATCACGGAGTCAGGCGGATCAGTCGAAGCCAGCGGATCGGCAACACGATGTTCATTGGGAAGACGATGTTCATGATGATGGGCTTCTGCGCGTCGAGCACGACAACTACTATGTCGCCTGTGGCGGAAAGCGCGTTTTGCTTCCGCTTAAAGATTTTCTACTTCTATCGCGGCTCGCAAGAAATCCCGGTCGCCTGGTGAAGTCATGCGACCTCTGGCAATCGGCGTGGGGAAATCATGAGCCGCTGAATCGGGCTACGCTTCGCGTCCACATCTCTCGCATGCGCCAGAAGCTCGCGCCATTCGGAATCGCTATAGAGAACATGTCCAGTGTCGGCTATTACCTCTCCGTGCCGGCGGCTGCGAATGATGGAAAATCTTGAATGATCGCTCACTCTGATGTGACCTCTTGATAACGCTCGGGGGCGTATCGAGCGGCCAGCAGACCCGTCGCTTCCTCAACATTGATCGCCGCGACCAGCACGCCTTCTTCGCCATAAGGCAAGTGCGCCTGGCACAGGCCCGACGGGGCGATCAGACTGGTCGCCGATTCCTGAAAGCGTAAAGCATAATTGACGCTGGCAAAATAGATCGTGTTCTCGATGCTGCGCATCATCATCGCCTTCTCGTAGTAAGGTGAGCCGGCTGCGCCCCATTCGCTCAGACGGACGCCGGCTTGCTCGCCGCCGGTGTGCTGCGGATGAAAGACGATTTTGGCGCCGCGCGTCGCCGCCCAGCGCACCGTCTCAGGATAGCGCCAGCCTTCATGGCAGATCGCCACGCCAAACTTCAGGCCATTGACCGCGAAGAGCTGCCGTGTATGGCCGGGCACATAGAAACGATCTTCACTCGGGTCGAGTTGATTCTTGGTCTGGTATCCTTGCACCTCGCCGCGAGCGTCAATGACGAAAGCGGCTATCTGCCGGCCCGCCTCGATAACCCGTTCCATGCAGAGGATCGTCGCCACGCGATAGATTGCTGCCCACTGCGCCACCGCCCGCAGCGCGCGTTCTTGCTGCGAAAGGTCAAAGGGCGGCACTTCAAAATCCTGTCCGCGCAGACCTGGGAGATAGGCTTCCGGGAAACAGACGATCTCTGCGCCCCCGTCCGCCGCTTCCGCCAGCAAGCGCTTGATCTTCTCTAAGCCATCATCCACGGTCGCGGCGATGCGTGGTGATGCCAGGGCAATCTTCATAGCCAACCTCCGAAACGATGAGATGCTGGCGGCGATTTTACTCGGCGGCATTCTGCGGTTCAAATGCGCGCCGGATCGATCTCAGATGTTTGTTGCCGATAGCGGCGGCGGCGGGATAAAATGATTCTCCCGATGGTCAGCAGGTCATGCGCCAATCGCCCGCGAGATTTTGCCTCGTGCTCTGATTTGACAGCGCCAATTCGACAACACTATAGTGTGGCTGATTTATAGACGGACTCAATTAATTGTGGTCGCACGCGATCACGGAGCAGCGGATGTTTAGACTCGAAAAACTCGAAATTCACGGTTTCAAATCGTTCGCCGACAAGACCGCGCTGGTCTTCGGCGAAGGCATCACCGGTGTCGTCGGCCCGAATGGCTGCGGAAAATCAAACGTCGCGGAATCCATATCATGGGTGCTCGGCGAGCAGTCGGCCAAGAACCTGCGCGGCGGCAAAATGGAAGACGTCATCTTCAACGGCACGCGCGACCGCAAGCCGCAGGGCATGGCCGAAGTGCTGCTTACGATGGTCGCCATCGAAGACATCGCGGCGCGCGACACCGAACCCGGTAAAGAAGAAGAAGACGAGTACGACGCCGTGGTTTCGAAAGCCGAGCAAGCGGCGGCGGCGGCGCGCGCTCTGGTCGCCGAAACTCGACAGGGCGAACCGGCTGCCGAAGCGCCGGCGCCCGCCGAAAACGCTCTGCCGACTGAGGCGGCAAGCGCCGAGCAGGAAGCGGCCGGCGATCATCAAGCGCAAGCCGACGCCGCGGACGCCGCGCTACAAAGCAAGCGCGAACAGGCGCGCAAATACCAGAAGCGCAAGCGCACGAAGATTGCCATCTCTGCCGGCGAGCGCGTCACCGTCGGTCGCCGCCTCTACCGCACGGGCGATAGCGAATACCTGATGAACGGGCGCCCCTGTTTGCTGCGCGACATTCAAGACCTGTTTGCCGGCACGGGTCTGGGCGGCGCGCATTACGCCATTATCGAGCAGGGGCGTATCGGCCAAATTCTTTCGTCCAAGCCGCTCGACCGCCGCGCCCTCATCGAAGAGGCCGCCGGCATCACCAAGTTCAAGTCGCGCAAGCGCGCCGTCGAGTTGAAGCTGGAATCGGCCAAGCAGAACCTGACGCGGCTCAACGACATCATCAGCGAAGTCGAGCGCCAGGTGAACAGCCTGAAGCGCCAGGCGCAGAAAGCTCGCCGCTATCGCCGCTTGCGCGAAGAGATGCGGGCGCTGCTCAAGGTCGTCTTCACCGCCGATTATTACCGCCTCAACGAATCAATCGAGCGGGTGGCCCGCGAGCTGGAAGCGATTGAGACCAACAAGGGCGCGCTCGACAGCCAGCTTGTCGAACATGAGACCGAGCATCGCGCCGTCGCCAGCGAAGCCCGCAACGCCGAAGACCACCTGACAGGGTTGCGCGAGCAGGCCGCGGCCATCGAGCTCGAAGCCGACCGGGCGCGTAACCGTCGCGCCTTTGAAGAACAGCAACTCGGCGAGTTGAATACGCGTATTGCCGAGCTGGATCGCGATCAACAGGGGCTGGAATCGCGGCTCGGGGGGCTGGAAGAAAGCTCACAAACCCGCTCGCGGGCGATGCGAACGCTTGAGAGCGAGCTGGTCGCGGAGCAGGCCGATTTGCTGGCGCACGAGACCGCCTATCAACAGGAACTGGCGCATGTGCGCGAAGCCGAAGGCGAGATCGAGCAACTGCGCCAGCGCATGCTGACCGAGATCGGCGTCACCGAGCGGCTCAAGAACTTGAGCGCCAGCCTCGACGACGCTTTGCGCAAGCTCGACCTCAAGCAGAACAACCTGCGCGGCGAGCAGGAGCGCGCCGCCGCTCGACACGATGAGGCCGAAAACGAACATCAGCGCGTCGGCACTGAAGTCGAGCGCGACCAATCGCGGCTGACGGAGCTGACGGCGCACATTGCCGAGCGCGCCGCCAACTTGCTGACGATTCGCAATCAGGTCAACCGGCGGCGCGACGAGTTGCAAGGCACGCACGACGAGCGCGCCGCCGCCGAACACCGCCTGCGCTCGCTCGAAGACCTTGACGCGCACCACGCCTATTACTCGGACACCGTGCAGCAGGTGCTGTCGCCTGAGCAGGCGGCGCGCATCAACGCGCTCGGCACGCTCGCCGATTTCGTCGAAGTCGAAGCGCAGTACGAAAAGCTGATCGAAAGCCTCTTCGGGCGCGAGCTGCAATGCATGCTGGTGCCGACGATTGACGACGCGCTGGCAGGCGTTGAGTTCATTAAATCGGAAGAACTCGGGCGCGGCGCCTTCCTGGTCGTCGGCCTGCATGGCGGCGAGGAGGACGGAGACGCGGAGACGCGGGGACGCGGAGACGCGGGGGCGAACGGCAACGGTGGGAATGGCCACTCAGAAGACAAAGCAAGCGGCCACACCGCCGCCGACATCGAGCGCTGGCTGGTTGATAGCAGCACGCCTTACACCAGCTCGCGCTTCGCGAGCGACTACATTCCCATTGAGCGGCAGTTGCCGCCGGCGGATTTCTCGTTGGTCGAGCCGCTGGCCGATTATGCCGCCGCCGAAATCGACTATTATTCGCCGATGGACGACCTGCCGTTTGAAAGCGAAGCGGCGGATAACGAAACCGCAGACGAGCGACAGCTCGATGAAGAGGAAATCGCACAGCGACGGGACGAGCCGGCGGAAGCCGCGCCGTTATTTCAACTCGACGTGCTGCGCGCCATTCATCTGCTCAACGTGCGCCGCGAGATCAAGGCCATCGTCGAGCGCGCCTTCCCCGACAAGTGCGCGGCGGCGGTCGTGCCCGACATCGAAGCGGCGCTGCAACTGTCAATCGAAAACCCGTCTGTAACCTATGTCACGTACGAAGGCGAACAGGTCGTCAACGGTCGCCACATCGTCACGGGAGCGCAGGCCGGGCAGAAAAACACCTCGCTGCTCGGGCTGAAGCGCGAGATCAAAGAGCTCCGCGCTCGCACCGAAACGCTCGCGGCGGAAGACGAGCGCATTGCCGCCGAGCTGAACGAGGCAGAAGGCGAACGCGATTCGCTCGAAGGCGAAGCGGCACAGCTCGATCAGGAGTTGCGGCAGCACGAGAAGGGGGCCGCCGCCCGCCAGTCACAGCTTGAAGGGTTGGCGCGCGATCTTGAACGTGCGGCGCAGCACGTCCGCGTCGTCGAGGCGGAAATCATGATGGCCGCCGAAGAGCGGGGCGAGGTCGAGGCGCGGCTCGACGCACTGTCCGGGGAGCTGGCGGAAGCTGAAGCGTCGCGCGCTGCGGTGCAGTCGTCGCTCGCCGAGCGGCAGAGCGCCTTCGCCGAATTGCGGGCGCAAGTCGAGCAGATGGCGGAGCAACTGTCGGCGGCGCGCGCAGGGGTCGCGGCGCGGGCCGAGCGCTTGCAGGCTGCCGGCGCTGAATTACGCCGCATCGAGTCGGAAGCCGAAGAGCTGCGCAGTCGCATCAACCGCAACCGCGTCGAGCTGTATGAAAGCCACAGCCGCGTCGAGCAGATCAGCGCATCGTGGGAGGAAACGCGCAACGCCGCCGAAGGCTTTGAGCGCCGGCGTCAGGCGCTGGCCGAAAAGATTCATGCCGCGAGCGAGCAGATGGCCGCGGCGCGCAACCGCGTTGATGAGCTGGAGACTTTGCTCGCCGACTTGCGCCAACAATCCGACAGCGTGCGCGACCGCCGCGGTCAACTTGAAGTCGAGCGCGCTCGCATCGAATCGGAGGCCGAGCACCTGACGCGCGCTTGCTTCGCGGAGCTGGCGATGCCGCTGGCCGACGTGGTGACGAGCGTCGAGCTGGCGCAAGCCGCCGGCCGGCAGTTATCGGCGGCCAGTTCTCAGTTGTCAGAAGAAGAAACCGCTTCCTCTGATGCGTCCAGCACTGACAGCGGCGAAGATACGGTGGCTCCGGCAGAGACTGGCGACGATCCGCAACCGGCAACTGACAACTGGCAACTGACAACTGACGTTGAAGCGGCGCGCGCCCGGCTGGCGGAGTTGCGGGTCAAGCTCGATGACATGGGGCCGGTCAACATGATGGCGCTCGAAGAGCTGGAAGAGGCCGAAGCGCGATTCAAGTTCCTGAGCGAGCAGCGCGCCGACATTCTCGAATCGATCCGCCTGACCGAAGAGGCGCTGACCGAGATCAAGCGCCGCTCGCGCGAACGCTTCCGCCATGCTTTTACTCACATCAATCAAAACTTCCAGCAGATGTTCGTCGAGCTGTTCGGCGGCGGGCGCGGCGAGATGATCTTGATCGATGAAGAAGACGTCCTGGAGTCGGGCATCGATCTGATCGCGCAACCGCCGGGCAAACGCTTGCAGAACGTGCTGCTGCTGTCGGGCGGCGAAAAAGCGATGGCGGCCATCTCGCTGGTCCTGGCCATCTTCCAATATCGCCCGTCGCCCTTCTGCATTCTCGACGAGGTCGACGCGCCGCTCGATGAAGTGAACGTCGGGCGCTTCTCGACGAAGGTCGCCGAGATGAGCGCGACGACACAGTTCCTGGTCATCACGCACAACAAGCGAACGATGGAATCGGCGCGCGCCCTCTACGGCGTCACCATGCAGGAGCCGGGCGTTTCCAAACTGGTGTCCGTCAAGTTTGAATAAAGCCATGCAAGAAGGCAAAAGGCAAAAGGCAAAAGGCAAAAGGCAAAAGTTGCAGAACAGTGACACCCTCTGCCTTCTCGTCAGCGATGCGGCACGCCGCTACCGGTTGGCCTGCATTTTTACCTTTTGCTTTTTGCCTTTTGCCTTTTGCCTTGCGCCGACGCCTGTGGGGTCAGCGCAGCCGGGCTGGAGCGTTTATTACAAATTCGAGAACAAACGCTTTTACGTGCCGATGATGGAAATCGATCTGGCGGCGGATGGCACGGGCGAGGTGCGCTTTCAGCGCGGCGAATCTGACGACGTGCTCGATCACAAATTCAAGCTGCTGCCGGCGACTCTGGCGCGCATTCGCCAGTTGTTCGAGGTGACGCGGTTTATCGATGCGAGCGACGACTATCAGGCCGACAAAGATTTTTCACACCTCGGCTGGATGACGCTCGCCTTGCGGCAAAACGGGCGCGAGCGCAAGGCGCGCTTCAACTATACGCAGAACGACGATATCAAAGAGCTGGCCGAGATCTTTCGCGGCATCGCCACCGAAGAGATACACCTGTTCGACATCGAGACCAGCGAACAATACCAGCCCCTCGACCTGCCGCGCTTGCTCGACGCTATCGATAATGATCTGCGGCTGCAACGTATCACCGAGCCGGCGCGATTGCTGGCCAAGCTGCAAGAGGTCGCCACCAGCCCGACGCAACCGCTCATCGCCAGCAACCACGCCGCGCGGATCGTCAGCGACATCAAAAAAGGCAAATACAAAACCACGATGAGGAAATAGAAGTCAGGAGTCAGAAGTCAGGAGTCAGAATAAGAACCGGAGGCGAAGCCGACTTCCTCTTCCATTCTGTCTTCTGACTCCTGACTCCTGACCACGATTTCTGTTATGTTTATTCCGCGCGGCACCGCCCTCCATGAAAATCTAGCGACGAGCTATGTACTGGTTGATCGCCTGATCGCCGACCTCTGCGACGGCGGTTTTTCGGGAGTGGTCGAAGTCACGCTGCGCAACGCGGACGCGCATATCATCATTGCCCGCGGGCGCGTTGCGGCGAGCCTGATTGCCCGCCGCCGCGACGACACCGAAGCGGCAAACGAGTATGCGCGCGCGACCGTGGCGCAGATTGCCGCGGCGGCCCGCGGCGAGCGCGGGCGCGTTTCGGTCTATCGTTACTCGGCTGAAAACGCTGAAGCGATTGGCGGGCGGGCGACCGCCGAGGCGCTCTACACCCGGCTCAACACCGAGTTCGTTGATTTTGAAAAGGTCGTCACCAAGCTGTCGCGCGAAAGCGACCGCCAGTGGTTCATCGAGTTCACTATGGCTGGCGGCCAGACGGCGCTCGTGCAGTTCAAGGACGACCGCTGCCGCGTGCTGACGGCAAGCGACGGCGCGCTGCGCGAGGCTTACGAGAGCGCCACGGCAGCAGAGAATGCGGCGCTCGCGGCGTTGCTCGAAGAGGGCCGTTCGCAAGGCGGCATCTTTGACGTTTATTTTCGCAGCTCCGCCGAAGCGGCAGACGACGAGTCGCTTGAGGCGGCGGAGGAAGAAGCTCAGACCGCCGCGCCGGGCGACATATCCGAAGTCGTCAAAGAAGCCAAAGCCGTCTTCCAGTCATTATCGCTCGATGAAACGACGGCGACGACCGATGACCTGCCAGCCGAGCGCGGTGTGCCAGTCGCGCCCAAAGCGGCGTCGGCCTTGCGCGAGTTGACCGGCTCGCTCGGCGAGCCGCCGAACAACGGCACCGCGTCGCCATCGGCAACCGGAGCTGAAGAAGAGTTATACGGAGCAATCGGCAATGACGCCTTGCTTGAAATGAGCGATGAGCCGTCGAAGCCAGCCGTCAGTGACGAGGCGCGACGTTCGACCGACGATCTCTTATTGATGCCGGACGATCTGAGCGCCACCGGCTTGCTCAAGCGCGGCAGCCAGGCGGTCGCCTTCGCCGAGATCAAGCGGCTGATGGGCGAGATGGTTCGCACCGTCGAAGAATCCATCCGCGCCGCCGGCAGCCGCGACAGCTTCACGATGCATCTGCGCGCCGGGCAGTTGAAAGTCGCCGACCGTTACGCCTTCCTCGATCCCTTCGGCAGCGAGTTTGAATACCTGGCCGGCGAGATCGTTTTCGTCGGCAATGCCAGCGCCAATGAATTCATCGTCGGCCTGAGCGAAGCGCTGGCGCAGGCCATTGATAATGCCGCGCGCGCCAACGCCCAGCCCGACCGCGTTCGCCAGCATACCGCCGAAGGCTTGCGCTGGCTGTTGACCCGCCAGCACGCCGACCTCGAAGCCTACAACCTCGACCAGGCCATCGAAGCCATCATTGCAGAGGTAGGCAGTAGGCAGTAGGCAGGGAGTAGGAGGCCGTTCTCAGTCCTGTTGTTCCAGCTCGCGCAGGTAATCGCTTGCTTCGTTGAAGGCCGCGTCTTCCTCGCCAAAGTGCTGGAGCCATTTCACGTCGGGCCAGGCGCGCCACCACGACAGTTGTCGCTTCGCATAATGCCGCGTGTCGAGCTTCATCTGATTAAGCGCGTCTTCGCGGGTGCGGCGGCCTAGCAGGTGCTCGACGACGCGACGATAGCCGTGCGCTTGAAAGGCTTTCGCGGTTGGCGGCACGCCCTCAGCGATCAACGCTTGCACTTCTTCGACCAGACCACGCTCGAACATCGCTTCGGCGCGGGCGTTGATGCGCGAGTATAGCTCTTCACGCGGCGGCCCGAGCGCCAGCACGCGGATGCGCGCGGCAAACTCGGGTGGCGGCGGCGCGTCGGGCTGTTCGTCAGAGATGCGCTGACCGGTCTGGAAGAAGAATTCCAGGGCGCGCATCGAGCGCGACCAGTCGCGCGGGCTGATGCGCGAGCCGGCGCGCGGGTCTATGCGGTTAAGCAAGCGATGAAGGTACTGCGCGCCACGCTCGTCGCGCCGCTGGCTGAGCCGCTCGCGCAAATGCAGATCGGTCTGCGGACTCTCAAACAAGGGGCTGACCAGGGCGCGCAGGTAAAAGCCTGTGCCGCCGACCAACAGCGGCATACGGCGGCGCGATTCAATCTCGGCGATCTTCTCGGCAGCCAGCCGCCCGTACTCGCCTGCCGTGAAGTTGGCCGTCGGCTCGACCTCATCAATCAAGTGATGCGGTACGCCACGCCGTTCATCGGGCGGCACCTTGGCGGTGGCGATCTGAATGCCGCGATAGACCTGCACCGAATCGAGATTGATGATCTCGCCGTCGAAGGCGAGCGCCAGGCGGATGCCGAGATCGCTTTTGCCCGAAGCGGTCGGGCCGACAATGGCGGGGATGACGGGCGCTGTGGGTTGCTCGCTCACTGCTGGCGATGGTAACAACCCTTACGAAGGCATGACAAGCCCGCCACCTGCGTCAGCAGACGGTGAGCAGCGCGAGTTGGATCATTATACGAAAGCGCGCAGACTCCGCCACCAATGGCGGAGTCTGCGCGCTGAATGGCGTTCCCGGGCTCCGGGAACGGCGTCTCACTGCTGGCTGAGCGCGGTCTGGCGAGCCGCCAGTCGCCCCGCATCATGGCAGGTCAGGCATGTGATGCTGCCTTTAGCCGCCGCCTCGGGGCTCTTCTTCCACTGTTTGGCAACCGACTCGTAAGGCGTGCCGCCAAGCACCGCAATGATCTTGTCGAGGTACTGATCCAGCTCCTGCGTGTGCCCCGTGCGTTGCGCCGACATTGCCAGCCCGCCGAGCAGCTCGCCGCGCAGATGCACTGGTAGCTTGTCCACGCCGCCGCCCTGGAATTTCCAGAGGAACTGGTAAGAGTCGTAGGCTTGCGACCACGCCGCCGCGCGGTACTCCTTCGGCAATCGGTCGGCGAAGATCACGTTGACGCCGCCTGTGATGGCATAGACGCCGCCGTCCTGCGGGTTGGCCTGGCGGGCCTGTGTCAGGAGGTCGAGCGTCTGGCGGTAGGTCTTCTCGAACTCATCGCGTTGATTATTTTCGTAAGCGCGCACGGCGCGGTAATAGGCGGCGCCGGCCTTCCAGGCGAGCAGCGTCGATTTGGCATCGGGGCGCTGTACGAGCAGCGTTTCAAGGTTCTTCTCGCCCCTGGCGAAGCGTGCCATATCGTCGGTCAGAAAGCCGGCGAAGATGTCTTCGCGCAGCAGGGTGTTGACCGAAAACCGAGTGTCCGTGAGCGACGGCGGCGACGACTGCGGTGTCTGGGCCATGGCCACTACGGTAACGAATGCGATAACGAGCAAAGTCAGTTTGATGCGTTTCACGTTGGCTCCTCCAGAATCGAAACGGTAAATTGCGGTCGAGTCTAACAACGGATAGCCTCAGGGTCAACCATAGATCGACTCACAGGGATGTCTACGACGCGGCGGCGCGCCGAGTTTCTCGATCCGGCAGGCCGCGCCGAGTTTCTCTGAAAGCGCGCCGGCCATGATCGACTTGCTTGCCTCGGCTCTCGCCTTTGTGTATGATCGCAGCCATTACGAGCCCGCACAGGAACGGTGAACGCACGCCAGTGGTAGCAAGGAGACGATCTATGCTGAGACTTTTATGGTCTGCGCTGTTGTTAGGGCTGATCTGCGCGGCAGTCGAAGCCGCCGATCAGGGCCGCCGCGTGGTGATCTACGACGGTGTGGCGACTGAGGTGGCGACATCCGCCGAGGCAACCGCTGATTTGTGGGTGACGATGGCCGACCTGAAGCGGGCCACGCGCTTCGAGGTCAAACCGCAAGGCGTCTGCCGCGACACGCTCTGTTTCCCGCTGCCGAAGTCGCGCAGGGCCGAGTTTATTTCGAAGAAGGGCGCGGCCTCGTGGTTCAACCTGAGCGCCTTTGCCCGGCTGATCAAGCAGCCGGCGGCCTTTGACCAGGCGCGCGGGGTCTGGTACTTCGGGCCGCGTTTACAGGCTGCCGAGGCCAGTATGTCGAGCGTTGAAGCGCCCGACTTCACGCTGCCCGACCTGGGCGGCAAGCTGCATTCACTTACGGACTTTCGCGGCAAAAAGGTCTTGCTGGTAACCTGGGCCTCGTGGTGAGGGTGCCGCTTTGATTTGCCAGGATGGCAAAAGCTCTACCAGGAATTGAAGGACAAGAATTTCGAGATCGTCTCAATCGCGCAAGACACCGGCGGGGCGCGCGACGCCGGCCCGTGGATCACTCGCGAAAAGCTCGACTACACGGTGCTGATTGACGAGAAGCACGCGGTAACACAACGCTATGGCATGGTGAATGTGCCGACGGCGGTGTGGATCAACGAGCAAGGCCGTATCGTTCGCCCCAGTGAAGTCGCTTACGTTGATGACCGCTATAAAGCGTTTCACCACATCGACGCCGCGCCCTACCTCGAAGCCATTCGCGACTGGGCGCAGAATGGCGACCGCAGCCGCTATGTCTTCAGTGAGGAAGAGATGAAACAGCGCCTGAAGACGTCCAACCCGGAGCGCGCGCAGGCCGACGCCGAATTTGCGCTCGCCGAGTACCTCTACAAGAAAGGCTTTGGGGCCGAGGCCATCGCGCACTTCAAAGAGGCGCAGCGGCTGGCTCCGGATAATTGGAATTATAAACGGCAGGCATGGGCGCTCTCGGACGCCGAGCGCGATTACGGCACGACGTTTATGAACGAAGTGAAAAAGCTCAACGGCAAGCCTTACTACGAGCCGCGCCGCTTGCCCGAAGGCGAGAAGAAGAAGAATTGAGCCACAAATCTAACCAGGCATCACCTGGATGTGGGTAAGACTGACTTGGCCACGCGCTTATTCTAAAAGCTATACTTGAGGGCGAACTGAATGGTGCGCGCCGGGTTGACCGTCTCGGCTGCCGACCCGAAGCCGGGGCTGCCCAGCACCCGCACCGGCAAGCCATAGTTCGCCCGGTTCAACAGATTGAACGATTCGGCGCGAAACTCCAGCGCCTGCCGCTCGCTGAAGTGAAACAGCTTGCGCAGCGCCATGTCTAAATCAATAAACTTGTCGCCGCGAAACGTGTTGCGCCCCACGAAGCCGTTGCGCCCCAGCACGAAGAAATCGGTGACCGCGCTTCCCTCGGCCATCGCCAGCCGCTGCGCGTGATGACCGCCGACCGTCACCAGCCCATCGGTCGTCGAAGGCCGGTCGGTGAGGTTGCCGTCGATGTTCGCGTCTATCGGCAGGTTGACCGTGAACGGCTGCCCGCCCTGCGCCTGGAAGAGGCTCGACAACTGCCAGCCGCCAAGCAGCCGATGCGCCGCGCCCTGCCCGTCTTTAAAGATCGGCAGGTCCCAGATGAACGACGCCGCGAAACGATGGCGGATGTCGAAGTTGGCGCTGGCGCGTTCGCGCCGCAGGTCGAAGGAATCTTGCGGCAGGATGGGCGCGCCGGCAATCGGGAAGACGTCCGAGACATCATCCAGAGCATGCGACCATGTGTAGCTGGCGGTAAAGGCGAAGCCGCGTGAAAGTCGCTTGCGGCCTTCGACCTGAAGCGCATGGTAAGTCGAGTTGGCCGAGTCTGCGAATATCTGATATGCGCCGAGCGCCGGCTGCGGGCGCGGCGGGGCGATCTCGCACTTGCCATTGGGTTGGTAACGAGCGCATTCGGCCAGCACCGTCGGCACCTGCCCGACGCCCGGCAGATTGATCAGCGCGGCGATCTGCAACTGCGGCAGCACATTCGGGCCGAGGTTGGGCGTCGTCAGCCGCGTCAGCTTGGTGCCTTTGGTGCCGACGTAGGCCAGCGACACCGTCGCATCGCCAAACAGCTCGCGCTCCAGCGTCAGATGCCAGTGCTGCGCATAAGGGGTTCGCAGATTCTTTTCCGGCAGCGTGAAGGCCAGCCCGCCGCCGCCGGCGTTTTGCGCAAACAAGGCGCCGATCAAGGCAACGAAATCGGCCGAGCCGCCGCCGAATTGATTCAGCGTTCCGGGCTTGATCAGCGGAATGTCGGGGATGGCTCCTTTCGCGCCATCGCGGATCACCAGCGTACTTGGATTATTCAGCACGAAGACATCGAACTGCGTGAAGGCGGGGTCTATATTGAGCGGAATCTCGTTAGGGAACACATTGCGCGATTGCGTCACCACCGCCCCGAGGATGGCGTCATAATAAATCCCATAACCGCCGCGTATTGACATCCTTCCGGTTGACCCCGGCGACCACGCAAAGCCGATGTGCGGGCCAAAATTATTCCGGTCCGGCTCAAAGATTCGCGTCCGCCCGCCGAGGACTTCGCGATAAGCCGCGACCGCCGCATTGAAAGCCGAGGTGCGCTCTGGCGCGTCGGCGAGCGACCCGCCCGGAGCGGGCAGATTCTCTAGCCCGATGGCGCTTTCAATCCTGCGGTTCACCTCTCGCGGCACGCTGTTGTACTCGTACCTCACGCCATAATCAATCGTCAGGTTGCGGCGCACTCGCCAGTTGTCATTGAAAAAGAAATTGTACTCGGTCAGGCGCAACCCGGTCGTCGAGTCGGGCGGGCCCGCGGTGATCGTCTGGAAGATCGATGAAGGCAGCCCGAGCGCCGCAAGCTCCAGCCCCGATAGAAACACCGGCCCGGCGCCGGGCGTGAACGCGAAGAAGGTCGGCGGCGGCGCCGGGTTCAGCGTGCCGAGCGTCAGCAGGCCATCGCTGAAGACGACCTGCGGGCGATAGTTGCGCTCAAGCAGGCTGTTGAGCTGAAGGCGGCGGATGTCTGCGCCGAATTTCATGGCGTGATCGCCCACAGACCACGACATCGAGTCGGCGTATTGAAAAGTATTATTCGTGCGCTCCTGCTTAAAGGTGGTGGCATTCACACCGACAGGGCTGAAGCGGCTGATTTGCAGCTCGCCAATCGCTTGCGTGCGTGAAATGACCGGCTGCGTCTCGCCGCCCGGCACGCCGATCTGCTCCGTGCTTTGCTTTGAGAAGGTGAAGGGGCTGTCGGCAACCGGGGCAATGCGCAGGCGGGTGCGACCGTAAGAGAAGCGTGCCTGATTGAACAGCCGCGCCTGTAGTTGCGTGTCAAAGATGATCGACAGGTCTTGCGTTTTGGTGTGCGACTCGACCGTCGAGCGGATCGCCTGGTTGACGCTCGGCAGCAGCCGCATGTCGTTTGTAAAGTTATAGCGCCCGGCCAATGAATTCCTGGCGTTCACCTGATGCGTCAGCTTGCCCGAAAAGATCGTGCCGTCGCCGCTGGCCGGCAACAGCTCGGTGTAAGTGTTTGCGGCGAACGGGCCGGCGCTATTGTTGGCGTCGGGATAAAACGACAGCAGGTTGCGCCCCAACGGCGTCGCCCCCAGGTCGGTTTGGAAAAAGGTGCTCAGGTCAAAGCCCGGCCCCGGCTTGAGAACTCTGAATTGCGGCAGGTCGAAAAAGCGTCGCTCCGCCAGCCGCGGCGTCGCGAAGTGCTCCTCGATGGATTGATGCACCTCTAGCGCCTCGAAGCTGCCGAAGAACTGCGTCCGGTCTTTAACAATCGGCCCGCCGATGACAAAGCCTGCCTGCGTCCGCGTCAGCGGGTCTTGATCGCCGGTCAGGTCGAAGGTGTTGCGCGCATTCAAGCGCGCGTCGGTCACGTAACCGTAGACCTGCCCATGAAAACGGTTGCCGCCATCGCGCGACACGGCGTTGACCTGCGAGCCGACGTTGCGCCCGATCTCGGCATCCCATAACAGCGTGGCGATTTGAAACTCTTTGATCGATTCGACCGATTGCGGCAGCAGCGCGACGAACCCTTGCCGGCGCACGCCGACATCGGGGTCGTTATTGTCCGAGCCATCAATGGAAAAGTTGTTCGAGCGCGAGCGCATGCCGTTGACGGCGAACTGCCCCGACGTGCCGACACCGAAACCGATGCCCGGCCCTTTGACGCCGGGCGTATACGGCGGCGGCGCGACGCCCGCGGTTAAGAAGGCGAGCTCGTCAAACGTCCGCATGTCGGTCGTGCCGCCGAGCGGCAGCGCCAGCAAAAACTCGTCGTTATAGTTGCCGCGCCGCTTGCTGTCCGAGGTGCTGACCGGCGTTTCAGGCGAGACGGTTGGCGCTATGGCCGGCGCCGGTTGCGAAACGTTAGCCGGATAGAGCGTGATGTTCGGCAGCCGCATGTAACTGATTTCGCCGAGCGGGATGATGGCCGAAACGTTGGCGTCGTGGTAGCCGTCGAGCGCGGCGACGATCTTATACTGTCCCGGCGGCAGATAGGTGACGCGGTAGAAGCCACTGCCATCCGTTAAGGTGGCGCGGACTTTCCCATCATCCTCGTTGGTGATCGTCACCTTGGCATTGGGCAGAGGGGTGGCGCCTGCCGAGCTGACCACCTGGCCGGTGACCGTGCCGTAGACCAACTGGGCGGCAGCCGGCGGCACATAAAGCGCAGCATAGATGCTCAACAGGATGAGTCCGAGTGCCAACGTTTTTCTTGTTAAGCGCATTGGTGTCCTTGTGCCCTTCTTTTGTTGAATCAATAAAAGAGAAGCGGATGGGGCGGCGCTTCAGCCGCCGAAGTCTTTGACGATAACCCGCCTGGGAAGCGCATGACGTTACTCGTCTTGCACGCCCCCTTCAAACCTACGGAATGGCGGCTATGTTATCCCCGCTACCTTTTAAAGTCAATCCGTTTTAACAACGGGGTGAGCGACTAACTTTACGCCCCTAAGTCATATGATGGTCGCTCAAAAGGCGTTTCATGGGGCAAAGTGGGCGCCGTCTTTTGGCGGCGGAAGGCCAGACGTTCGGGCGAGGTTTTATGGCTTCAATGAGGCCGGTGAAGGGCGATTATCGCCGGTAAACCCGCGAAGACGGCTTGTTTGACAGTGCCTGAGTGCTGGGGTAGGATATTCCCCGCAATCAATCTCCTTAGCCATTGCTCGGGGTCACAAAATGAAGCATTGTCCGGAGTGCAAGCGTGATTTAGACGATCACCTTGGTTACTGTCCTTTCGACGGTCAACCGCTGGGCGATAACGCCAGCAAGGACAGCTTCATCGGCGGCATTCTCGACGAAAAATACCGCATCGAAGAGAACATCGGCGAAGGCGGGATGGGAACAGTTTACCGCGCGACCCACCTCCAGATCGAGCATTCGGTCGCCATCAAAATCCTCCACACCCACCTGGCTGCCGATCAAGTCGTCGTCGAGCGCTTTCGCAGAGAGGCGTTCGCCGCCGCGCAGATTCGCCACCCGAATGCGGTCGCGGTGCTAGACTTCGGCATCACCCGCGACACCAAGGTGGCCTACATCGTCATGGAGTTCCTCGAAGGCAAAGACCTGCGGCAGGCGATCAAAGACCGCCGGCAATCGGGCCATCATTTCGGTTACAACGACATCCAGCTGATCTTAAGTCAGGCCTGCGGCGCGGTCCATTCGGCGCACCTCAAGGGGATCATCCACCGCGACTTGAAGCCCGATAATATCTGGCTGTTAAAGAGCGCGCCGGGCGTCGAGCTGGTTAAGGTCTTAGACTTCGGGATCGCCAAGATCACCTCGGGCAACAACGTCAACACGCTGACGCAGCAGGGCATGATCGTCGGCACGCCCTACTATATGTCGCCCGAGCAATGCCGCGGCGAAGAGCTTGACGCGCGCTCTGACGTCTACAGCCTGGGGGTGATTCTCTACGAGATGGTCACCGGGCGCGTGCCTTTCGATGCGCCGACGCCGCTGGGTGTCGTCCTCAAGCACAACAACGAGCTGCCGAAGCCACTCCGGCAGTGGCGACCGGAAGTCCCCGAGCCGATTGAGCGGGTCATCATGCGGGCGCTGGAAAAGAGCCGCGAAGACCGTCCGGCGTCGGCGCATGAGCTGGCCGTCGAATTCGAAGAAGCGCTGCTGATGTCGGAAATCAGCCTGAAGCCGTCGGCCAGAATATCGAGCCAGCCGGGCGAGCCGGGCGGCCAGGGCGCGGCCCACGACATGCTGAAAGGGATGCGGCCGGCGCCCGACACCCGCACCAGGGGGTACGCCGCCGAAAAGATGCAGCCGGCCTTTGAAAAAGAACCGGCCTTTGGCCCAACGGTCGCTATGGGCCGCGGCGGCGTGGCTTCGGCCGGTTCGGCTCATGGGGCTAAGGCGGCGCGGCGCGAACAAGACCCGGCGGCCAATAGCACGGCGGCGGCGACATCGCTTCCCGAGCTAGTAAAACGTTATCGGCTGCTGGCGATGGCGATTGCGGCCGTGCTGGTTTTAGGGGCGGTTCTGGGCATTTACCTGATGACCAGAAAGAGTGTGGAGAACGTGCCGGGGCCGGCACCCACTCCGACCACGCCGCCGCCACCGCCGGGAATGCTGCTGGTTAAGGGCGGCAAGTTCCTGATGGGCACGAATGACGCGCGCGCGCCTGAAGAGTGGAAGCCGGCGCACGAGGCCGAGGTCGGCGATTTTTATATCGATAAATATGAAGTGACGAACCGCGAATATCAGGAGTTCGTCAAGTCGGGATACCCGCCGCCGCCGCAATGGACTCAGGGCGAATTTGAGCCGGGCGAAGGCGACCTGCCGGTCACCAACGTCACCTGGGACGACGCCAGAGCTTATGCGCAGTTCCGCAACAAGCGGCTGCCGACCGAGGCCGAATGGGAGTACGCGGCGCGCGGCCAGGAGAATCGTATCTATCCCTGGGGCAATGAGTGGGACCCGAAGCGCTCGAACTCGAAAGCCGACGGGCGCAACAAGCCGGTCAACGTCGGCAGCTACACCGAGGGCAAGAGCTGGTGCGGGGCCTTCGATATGGCCGGCAACGTTTTTGAATGGGTTGCGGACGAGGCGAAGAACTATCCCGGCTCGAAGGCGGCGCTGCCGCGGGGGGAACTGTTACGCGTCTTTCGCGGCGGCTCGTTCAAAGACGAAAAGGAGTATCTCAAGACCTTCGTGCGCTGGACAGTCCAGCCCAGCGCGCATTACGACCATTTAGGATTTCGCTGCGCCAAAGACATTCCCCGGTGACCTCGCGCCCCGGCCAATCTGGGCAAACAACGGCTCTCGTATCATTCGCCAGAGGTGAACGAAACGCGATTATGAAATTGCAACGCACACAAGTATGCCGGCGCGGAAGGCTTCCCGGCGCCATCATCCTGCTGGTCGCCCTCTGCCTCGTCGCCGCATCACAGATCTTGCCGCCGAGCATCACCGGCGAAGTAAAAGAAACGGCGCGCACCGCCGCGCCCATTGTTCGCAAGGTGAGCAAGGCGGTCCCGGTCGAGCAGCGCAAAGGCGTCCTGGTGATCCTCACCGACCCGCCCGACGCGCAGATTTCGATCAATGGCAAAGTCGCCGGCACGGCAGAGGCCGGACAGTTCAAAACCGAGCTGCCGCTTGGCCGCCGTTATGTCGTGCGGGTTTCGTCGGGGAGCGAATACGACCCCGTTGAAAAGAGTTTTAGCTTCGGGCGGGATCGCTCGGAGATCATCCAGGCGCCGCTGGTCTCAAAATACGCGCTGCTGCGCATTGGCCCTGAAATCGAAGGCGCCCGCCTCTTTATCAACGATAAGGAAGTGGAAAAGGGCCGGCTGCGCCAAGAAAAAGAGAGCAACACCATCGTGCTGGATGGGCTGCCCCCCGGAGACTATCGCGTGCGCTACGAGCATCCGGACTTCGTCCCCCTGGAGCGCCAGCTCAAGGTGGCGCCCAGCCGCGAGTATCTGATCACCTTCAAGTCGGTCGCGGCGACAACTGAGATGATCGTTAAGTCAGGGCCGGGCGTGTCGGTCTACATCGACAATGAAGAGATCGGCCAGACGACGCCCGACGGCACGCTCAGGAAAGAGGTGCGCCTGGGCCGCCATGAAGTGCGGCTTTACAAAGACGGTTTTCAAGAGCATAAAGAGGCGCGGCAGTTCGCCTTCG
Source organism: Blastocatellia bacterium (assembly GCA_035275065.1). NCBI lineage: Bacteria > Pseudomonadati > Acidobacteriota > Blastocatellia > Blastocatellia bacterium. The sequence continues at coordinate 142,708 of DATENM010000150.1, read as the reverse complement.
GTAAGCGCGAGCAGTTGGAAAAGATGCTGACGCCGCTGCCGGCATCGTCGCCGTTCCGCGAGTTCTTCGACAGCCCGAATAAGCAGTGGGAGATGCCCAAAGAGGCAACCGTAAAAGGCGGCGCGCTCTACCTTAGCAATTGCCCGCGCCCGGTCTTCGCCGTCGCTTTGCGCTATTTCGATTTCAAGCTGCACTTCCACCTGACGCTCGAAAACGACGGTGGCGCGGCATGGGCGCTGCGCGCCAAAGACGGCGAGAATTATTACCTCTTCTATCTCTCGGGCCCGCAAGGGGCATTTAAGAACCAGTTCAACATCTACGTCGTGCGTAACAACCGCCTCGACCTCAACGACCCGGTCAGCACCGCCAGGATTCCCTTCGCCTTAAAGCCCGACGGCCAGTACGAGATCGATATCGAATTTACCGGCAACAAGGTCAAGCATACGATCACCCCGGCGGACACCGGCAAAGCGATCACCCTCGATTATTCCGAGCTGCGCGAGGACGTCTATCCTTACGGCACCATCGGCTTCCGCACGATTGGCAAAGAAAAGTTTTTGATTGATGACGTGATCATCGAGCCGTTGCAGGCAAAGGGCCGACAAAATTAGCGAACGGCGTTAACGGAAGAGGTGGGTCAGCCATAGCAGGCACAACCCGCCGATGATTGCCAGCGCCACCAGCGCCCAGATGTAATAGGCTCGTTTACTGCCGCCAGGCGATTGACCCGCCGGTCGCTGATCGGCTGCCGGCAAGTTTTCTTCCTCTTCCAGCATTAATCCCGGCTGCGAGGATTGGAAGACGAGGGTGGTCGACTGTGAGGGCGCCGGCCTGACTGTCTCGTCGGCAGCCGCCGAGGTGCCGTAATCGATCCCCGGCTGTTTGAGAACCTTGAAGCTCCCGGTGATCGAGTTCGAATCGGCGGCAGAGTGCAGCGCCTTGCCGTCGAAGCGGGCGACGACGACAGTGATGTTATCCTCGCCGCCGCGGTCGTTGGCCAGGGCAACGAGCTGCTTGCAGGCGGCAGTCAGCGACGGCGGCTCGCTCACCATCCGTTTGATCTCCGCGGCCTCGACCTTGTTCGAGAGCCCGTCGCTGCACAGCACCAGGTAATCGCCTTGCGAGAGGTCAAGCTCGATCAATTCGGGCTGCACCGTCGGGTTGGCGCCAAGCGCCTGCATGATGACATTCTGCGGAATGCTTGACGCCTGTTCGGGCTTGATCGCGCCCGCGTCAATCAGCCACTGCACGTAGGACTGATCTTTGGTCAACTGCTTGATCTGATCGCCGCGAATCAAGTAAGCGCGCGAGTCGCCGACATGGGCGATGAATGCCGTCGTGCGGTTGATCAAGACGGCGGTAATCGTTGCGCCCATCCCGGCGAGCCGTGGGTGGGCCACGGCATAGTCCCAGATGGTCTTGTTCGCCAGATCAATCGCTTCATCGAGCTGCTCGGTAATGTCCCGGTCAGCTCTCAGGGCTTGCAGCTCTTCGCGGAGGGTCTTGACCGCCAGGTTGCTGGCGATCTCGCCGCCGGCCGCCCCGCCCATGCCGTCCGAGACCATCATCAAGCTGCCGCGCTCGCCGATTGTATGCGTGCTCATGTCCGGCCCCAGACCGCTTTTGCCGGTCGTCAGGTCGGCGACCAGAAAAGCATCCTCGTTGCCGGAACGTTGCAGCCCCGTGTCTGTCCTCGCGAAAACCGATACAGAGATGTGCTCTTCGGTCGTGGGCATAAGACGAGCCCTCGCCGGCACCGCGAGCCGGCTACGCCTTGAACTTAAGAATCTGCCTGCCGATCAGCAGCACGTCACCGGGCTTGATCTCTACCTCTTCCTTGATTCGGATGAAGGTGCCGTTACGACTGTCCTGATCGGTAAGATAATACGTATTCCCTCGCTTGACGATGCGCGCATGGTTGCCCGAGACAAAATCATCATACGGAAAAGTGATGTCGCCGTTCAACCGACCGATGACCACATCCCCGCTCAGCTCGAACTCTTCGTCAGTCTCCTGGCCGTCAACGATCAAGACCAGGCGATGGCGCGGGGCGTTTTTAATTGATGACATCGCCACCGTCTGTGTCGCCGATAGCTGTGCGCCGCAACGGTTGCAGAAGAGGCTGTCGTCACCTACGGGATTGTTGCATTGCGGGCAGGCGCGCTTCAAAACGCCGGTGGCGGCGGGCTTTGCCGGGCTCGGCGAAGCGGCGGGGCGGCGGGCGGTCTCATCACGCCCCGCCGGTGGCATGCTGGTATTGATGACTGTCGGCGTGTTGGCCGGCTGTTGTGGCGTGCGCAGATTACTGCCGCAATCCTGGCAGTAAACATACTCAGGGGCGTTGATGGCTTCGCAGACCGGGCATTTTCGCGGCGCTGTCTGGTTCAGGTAAAGCACCGTGCTGCGGTTAGAAAGCGCCGCCGCATCGGGCTCGCCCGCTTCCTCGGCGGGCGATTCGGCAATCAGCGGCTGCGCACACATATAGCAAAACCGCGCTTGAGGTTGATTTCGGGTCTGGCACTTAGAACAAACCAGCATGCGAGTCGTCGCCCCCGCCCAGATTGCCTGTCGTATGCAAAGATTATACGCCAACCGAGCAGGGATAACATAGCATCTCCGGCCTTTAGCCACCAAGTATTGCTTTCGCCCCGTGATCGCCAACGCTCGCCAGATGTCGCAAGGTAACTGATGGCTTCCCGACTCGCGGAGTCGGGATTATGGCTGATTGAGGGTGAAATCGTTCGACAGCGAATTATCGGGATTGCGCACGCGGAAGTGCGCCGGGTAGCTGACGCCCTTGGCTCCCTTCTTGCTAAAGATGCTGGTCGAAGAATCGACCCGCGTCTTCTTCTCCTCGCCGTTGACCAGTAGCGTCGCTCCACCGACAAACCCTATGCCGCTGACCAGAAAATGCTTGCCGTCTTTAACCACGCCGGTGATCTCCAGGGTCGGCGTCCCGGCTTGTGTGACGGTGTAGGTCTGACCGCCGACGGTGATCGTCGCGATGCGCTGCGCACTGCCGGAATTTTGCGCGTACGAATAATTGACCGGGCCGTTGCCGCTGCCTGCGCTCGCCGTCGTCAGCCACGACGTATTGCTGCTCACCGCCGTCCAGTTGCAGCCGCTGCCCACATTGACGTTGAAGCTCCCCGTGCCGCCTGCCGCGCCGACCGAGGCGCTCGTCGTCGGGCTGAGCGTGAAATTGCACGTCGTCAGCGACATGAAGGCCAGCGATAAAGAATACGCGCCTCTGTCCAGAAGATCGTAGGTCGTGGCTTCAATCGTATAGGTGCCCGAGCTGGGAATGGTGAAAGTGATCTGCGCGTTCGGCGGCCCGGCGCTGTCATCATCTTCGACCAGCACACTGCCGCCGGGGCCGACGAGAAACAGGTAAGGGTCTATTGTCGCCGACGACTTCGTCATCGTCGCAATGATCGTCTGCCCGGCGGTCGCCGTGAAGCTGTAGAAATCGCCTTTGAAGCCCTGCGCATCGTTGCAATCGCTGTCGGCGATGCTCGCATTGATAGTCTGGCCAATGTTGATCGGCATCGGCGTACAGACGCTTTCGGTCAGCGACAGCATATAAGGGCCTCTATCCGTGTCTGTGTAGGTCGTCGCTTCAATCGTATAGGTGCCGCTCGTCTGGACGCGGTAGGTGATCTGCGAATCTTGCACGACCCCCTGGACGGTGTCGTCGTTGACGGCGATGACGGTGCCATCCGGGGCCGACAGGATCAAGAACGGGTCGAGGCTGTTCGACAGCTTCTTCATATTGATGGTGACGATCTGTCCCGCCGTGGCGCTGAAGGTATAGAGGTCGGCTTTATGTCCGAAGACGTGAGGCGCTGCGCAATCGCTATCGCTGATCGCGGCAGGGACCGACTGGCCGAGGCTGATCGCCGTCGCCGGGCAACTGCCACCCCCACCGCCCTGAGCGGCGGCCTGGGTTACGATATGCAGTTGCCCTTGCACCAGGAAGGTTAGGGTGCGCGGCGTCGGGAAATAGTTGGTAAAGATCGTGTAATTCACCGTCTTTGAGCCGGTGCCCGAGGCGACATCGACCGACGACGCACAGTTGTCAAATGACGCCTGCCAGGCGCAATTGCCCTGCGTCTGAACGGCAAAGCTCCCGGTGCCGCCCGAGGCGGGAACGCTACGCGTCGCGGGCGTTACGGCATATGAGCAGCCGCTGCCGATTTGCAGAAAATTCGATTTATTGAAGGTGTTGTTATCAACCGTGGCGCGCGCGTTGACGAAGTGACCGCTGCTGCCGGCGGGCAGGGTGATCGGCGATAGGGTAAAGCTGGCGAGCCCGCGGAAGTCGGTCGTCACGGCTGCCGCGCCGAGGTAGGTCGGCAGCGAGCCGAACGAATCACCCCCTGATGCGTTCAGCGCCCCGGAATACAGATCGAACGTGATCGTCTTGTTGGGGCGGGCGCTATCAAAGAGGTAGCCGGTGACCGATATGGTGTTGCCCGAAACGCTCGCCGAGTTGATGCCGAAGCCGGCAGGCAGAGAGCACAATTGAAAGACGGGGCAGGCGACGGTGCAAAAACTATCCGTAAAAGAGACCTGATCGCCGCCGACGTTGGCAAACGTCAGCACATTGGGCCGCAGGGTGGCGATGATGGCGGTGCTGATTTTGATGCCGGCGCCGCCATTGAACGCCAGAACCACGTCGCGCACGGTGCCGTTATTCGACTGGCTATCGATCTTGATGCCGTCTTTGAGGTTGCCGAGATTCAGGGTCGCGCTTGATTCCGTGCCGATGCTGTCGATCTGAATTAAATACGCCTGCGACGCTTTCATCTCGACGCCGACGTTGCCGTTGCCGCCGACGATGTTGCGCGTGGCCGAGGTTCCCCCGACGGTGGCGCTCGCGGCGCTCTGAATCAGCACTCCGTCATTGCCATTGCCGAGCACGGCGGTCGCCGCCGCGTTGGTGCCAATGTGATTTCCCTGAATCACATTGCCGGCCCCGGACGACACATGAATGCCATTAACGACATTGCCCGAAATGACATTCTTGGCCGCGGCGGTCGTGCCGCCGATGGTGTTGCCGGCAGAGCTGACGCTGACGCCGTTGGTCTGATTCGCCAGCTTGGCCGTTCCCGTCGCATTGACGCCGACGAAGTTCCCCTCGATGCGGTTGGCACCGGCGCTCGAAACGTTGATGCCGGCGCGCGAGAAACGGTTGATGACCAGACCGCGGACGACGCAGTTGCCGGTTGTGACGCTCAAGCCGTCCGCCGCGCCGGCGCTGGTGCCGTTCAGCTCGACCAGTAAAGTGGCGTTATCACCACTCGCCGAGCTGTTCTGAACGGTTCCCGATTGACTGTACCCGTCTATGGTCACGGCCCCGGTAATGGCCGGCAAGGCCGAAGCCAGCGAGATCGTCCGCACCCCTGAGCCGCCGAGGCTAAAGCGAATCTCGTCGGCGCCGGCGGCGGCGTTGGCCTGCGTGATCATGTCTCTGAGTGAATTGGCGCCGCTGTCGTTCGTGTTGGTGACGACGAAGATCGCTTGCGGCACCGTCGGGATGACGGCGGGCCGGACGCTGCCGGCTTTCAAGACGACCAGATCGCTCAAGGCATCTTTGTTCAATCGCATCGGCAGCACGGCGGCGACCTCGCCCCCGGCATCGATGCTGGCTTCGACGGTCTCGCGGTTGAGGTCGGCGGCCCGCAGCCCGTGCATCTCCTGGTTTGCCGGCTGCCCGGCGACGACGATCTTCATGTTCTCAGCCGCCCCGGCGACCAGCAGGTTATCAACCGGCGTGCTGGAAACGCGCGCGCCGACCAGCCGCGCATTCTTGATCGCCGCGCTGTTACCCAGAGATTGCATGCTCCAGGTGCCAAGCGATTGAAGGCTTTTCGGTTCGCTTAATTTGTTAGAAGCGTCCCTGAAGGATAGCACCGGCGTCAACGGCTCGATGGGATTGAACGGCTTGCGCGACAGCGTCGTTTCCGCCGCCGGTAAGCTCGAAGCGCGGGCCTGCCTGACTGGCGGCGTCAGCACGGTGATCCGCCCGCCCTGGAAGGATAGAGCGATCTCGCCCACCTGCTCGCCGGTGAAGTGCCCCGTGACGACCGACTCGATGGGCTCGGCAAAGCTGCGACTTTCGATGATGGCCGGCGGCGCATCAACGGACGGCTCGCCGCCGGGCAACAGCTTGCGATCTCGCCCATGAACAATTATCAGCTCGCGCCCCGCGGCGATGGCCAGATCCGCACAGGCTTCGCCGTCCAACTGGCCGAGAGCCAGTGAAGTTGCCGCCTGCGACAAGCCGAAGGCTTCCGGCTTCGCATTGAGCGCGCCCTGGCTTCCCTCATACACCAGCGCCGCGGCCCCGGCCTCGCCCTGAATGCCAACGACCAGATCGGCCAGCCCATCGCGCCGATTGATTTCGCCCGTAAGCATCGCCGTCACTTTGCCGGGCAGGCTGACGGCGCGCGACACCAATAAGCCGCCCTGACCGTCGCCACTCAGCAAGTAGAGACGGTCATCATTGTGCGATGCGACGACCACATCCGCATGGCCATCGCCATCGAAATCTCCCGCGCCGATAAAATCGGCGGCGCGCGGCGCACTGTAAGCCAGCGCCGGCGATAAGAAGGGCGCGTCGGTCAATGTTCCATTGCCGCGTCGCTGTTCTGCCTCCAGTGTGTTCGGATAAATCGCATCCGCATTGCCGCGATGTAAAACAATGGCGCCCTCGCCATCGCTCGACTCATAACCGGCAATCAAGTCGGCCACCCCATCTTCGTCAAAATCCGCTGAAGCGAGCGACAGGGGCCGGGCTTGCCCGCTCGTCAGGACCTTCAACAGCCGCTCGTCGCCGACATAGCCGGACAGCAAATCATGACCATCAGCCAGGCTGACATAAGGGTTACCTCTGCCCGCCGCGCGCACGCTCACCGCCTCGCCGAGCCGCGCCAGAGCAATCCGAGCGTTGCCCGTCCCCGGCCCGGCGGCAGTTCTGGCCGCCGCCTGCCGCATCGTCTCTCCGATGATCAGGATTAACATGAGAATCCCTATGAGAATAACCAGACGGGGGTTGCCATAGCGGAACGTCTGCGTCATGGATTGCTTCGTCGGAGTGGCTTTCATATCGGCCTCCTAAGGAGTGGGCTGATTGGGATGAATGTTCGCTGCGCTGCTCGCGGGATGCGGCGCCGTGCTGTCGCGGCTCGAATCGAGCTACGAGTGGCCGCAATCATATGCCTGTTCGATTACTCGGTCAAGCATTATATAATGATTTAAAATGCGATTCATTTCACCGCTGGCGTTTGCGCCAGCTCATCACCGACTAGAGCGGTTTGCGATTGGCTTTGGCTAGGCTACTCAACTGTGAGTCTGGAGAGGGCGGCGTCCACAAGCTGCGGCGAGTGATTCCTGAGAGCTATTGAGCCAATTATCATTCGCTGTTTGCTTTTGAAAAAGAGATCTTTTCCACGCCCTCGATCATCTGTAAAGCATACTGCGAGGAAGTGATGGGCGGGAGGTTCATTTTACTTCGAGTGGGGTCATCCAAACTGTCCACGATGGCATCGGCTAGAGCGGCGATATTGATCACCCTGGCGGATTCCTGCCGCCAGGGGATGGAGTCAACGCGCAGATTGCCCTCCTTTCCTGCACTGTCTCGTAGCTTTTTGTAATAGGTTGGCGGAGAAGCCTCCGTCTCGTCCAGTCCGAAATGTAAGGCTTCCGGTTGTTGATGAATCTCTACCACTTGCGCTTCCCCCGCAAACAGACAGATAAGGACATTATCTGAAAGACGTTCCATGCGAAGACTGTCAAGCTTCGTTGCTTTATCGAGGTCGGCATAAGCATCCACTAATAATCCGGGCCAACCCGCCACTACCTCCGAGCGCAGCAAGAAGCCGCTAAGCTGGTCATGCGGGTTCGCAGCCGGGCTGTCTGCTTGAGACTGGTCTTGCTCATAATCTGACGTTGTCACCCTGCCGATACTGAAGGCGCCGTCCAGCAGACAATCAATCCAAGGGTTGTCCATCAGGAAAAAGCGAAGCGATTCAGGCGGCAACATTCGCTCGTCGGGCACAAGGTAATTGAAGGGGACGCCCTGTAACAGGCTGAGGTTGTAAAACCATGAGGAGATATCCGCGGGTATCTGTTCTTCCTCGCCCCCGGTCGTCTGCTCGTACATCGGCAAATGCGGATGAAGCAGGCGTTGCTCATCATATCCCAGATGTTGCGCGTGCGCCCGTTTCCAATTGTAGAGGCTGACGGAGAATTGCTTACTTTGCAGGGCCAGTAAACGTCCCAGTTCCCAGGCTGCCGCGTAGGAGATGTCGAAGAGGCCGCTCGACGGGTCGTAGCGCACCAGTTGATCGGCCGCCGGTGCCGGGAGGGAAATCTCAAGCGGGTTCCCTGCCGGACTTAAAGGCCCGTGATACCAGGAGACCGTTTGCGCGCCCCGCCGTAAATAATGGGTCAGGGGCACGTAGCCCATAGAGAGGTATTTTTCCGCCTCAGGAGATGGGCCGGCTGGCAGTCGTAACGTGCCGGGCTGGAGATTGAGATGGGTGAGGAGGGATTTAAAATTGTGCGCTTCATCCGCACAGGCGAAGCTCCAACTCTTCAAGCTCACCAGGCGAATCCGGTCATCATCCAGCGCCTGTTGATAATCGAAACCACCGCCGGTATAACGCTCCTCGACGGACACCAGATGAGCGACGCTGATTGCGCCCCTGCGCGGAAGCCTGTTCCCGATTATCACCGCGGTCTCGCCAACGGTTTGATCCCCCTGCGTATCTTTTCCCTGACGCACATGGGCCAACAGCTCCAACTCTTCTTCCGCAGGCAACAAGGTTTGCAGCAAACTCTTCTGGACATCAATGACCGTCACCTTGTCTTGTTCGCTCTGCTCGTACTCGAAGGAGAAGCCCGGGAACTTGATGGTCGAATCGGAGCCGTTTTTTAACTCGCCCAAGGTGATCACTTGTGGCGTCGGCGCTTCCAGCTGATCGAAAAGCAGTAGCGCCAGCCACGGGGCAAGGTCGGAAGCCGGATTCGCCCTGCGCTCCCAGGGTAGCGTGCTGCGATTGAGGACGAGATGCGGCAAGGCGTTGGAATGATCGCCCACACTGCCTTCGGGCGGAAACAGCGCATAGATGTCTTCCGGTTTTAACTCGAAACGTTCTCCGAGGACAACGAAGCCCCGGCTGGCCGGAAAACTCTCCGGGGGAATTTTCCCGTCGGCGATTGTCGCCACTTTTTGAGTGACGGAGATTTCATAGTCGCCGGCGATGAGCCCAGGCTTGTGATATTGGATGAACTCAACCTTGCCGGAAGAAGTCGTAGCGCCATCAGTGGGATTATCGTCAGTCATCTTTTGCCCTTCGAATGCAAATGCTGATTAACCGGCCAGTGTGCCAATCTCAGGGGGAATTAAGAACGAATCGGCCACGTCGTCAGCCGCCAAAACGATTGGCGCGGTAACGCCTAAGGTGGTTAGTAGCTGCTCGCGGGTCGCGGCGACTGCGGGGTCGGTAATCGTGCGGCGAATCTCTTCCGTGCGCTGGGCGGCCTCTGCCGACGTGGCGGCGAAGGCCAAGTAGGTCTCCCAACGGTAGGCATCCCGGATCGGAATCGGATCGTATTGCAAGTTCTCGCGCTCGATGTCGGCGGTCTCGCCCGGGGTCGGCAGCTTGCCGGGGCTGATGTCAAAGCCCGTGAGAGCCGGCTCGATGAAAGCTGGCGCTTTGAGAGAGGGCGAGACGGATTGGCCCCACAGCCCCGCCGGAACTTTCTTCAGCACCGGCGCATATTGGAAATCCTCGCCGGCCCACTCTGTCCCGTTGCGGAGGATGGTGATGTAATACTTGGAGGATAAATTGCTCGCCTCCACCGCCATCGGCCCGATGCCGAAGCCCTTTTGATACGCGCTTGAACTGCTGATCGGCGTGTCCTGCTGTGTGCCGCCTGCCAGCGGCTTGCTTCGATAAGCCTCTTTCGAGGGAATGGCCGAATCGACAGTGATGCAGAAGTCCTTGGGATTGATGATCCACTTGGCGTCCTCTGAATTCTTGACCAGGCCGGCCTTGACCGAAAGGCTGCAAACCTGACTGGCTGCGGGCAAGAAAGAGCTTTTGAATTCGCTCCAGTTAATTGCCTTTGGCTTGCTTTTCGAAGCGTCGCCGAAAGTCACGTCGAAGGAAACCACGTCAAGCTTGACATGAGCTTTGCCGGAAAACTCAGGCCCCCAAATGTGTAGATCAGAGCCAACATCGACCGAGATGGTTTTACGCACCTTGCCGAGCCCGACATCAACGTCAAACTTATAGGTGACTCCCATCGTCACACGGATCTTGGCATCGTAGTGGTAAGGTTTCCAGGCGACGAGGAAATCGGCCGCCGCCTTGAAATAGGCCTTGAAATCGCCGCTGTGCCAGGTCGCTTGCAGGCTTCCGCCGGCCATCAGGGCCGAGGAAGTCAGCGCGAAATAGGCATCGCCTTTGATGCTCAGATTGCTGTCGACGCGCCAGTTCACACTCAGGCGAGGCACGCGCGGGTAATGATCCGGGATGGTAAAGAGCGGGTGATAACCGCCGAGCGTTTGCACGAAGTCGCCCGCATGCGGGCCGGAAAACCAACTGTAAAAAGCAAAGCCGCCCGTGAGCTGACAATCCCTCGACAAGATGTAAGAGGCGGGAGTCAGCTGGCCGAGCACGCCGAGGAATCCGTCGTCGGGGAGGAAAGTGGCTTTGATGGCCATCTGGACGACGGCCAGAGCGGACGTTTGACTCGCCTGCGGCGGCGAAATCAAGGTCGAGAGCCCCAGCAAGTTGAGTTCGAAACGATTGCCGAAACTGGCCGTCAAAAGCACGAAGGAGTCAATGATTTTGAAGGAGGTGAACTTGATCCCAATGGCGAGGAACATCTCCCCGACCGTGGGCGGGATGTACGCGCTGATCTTTCGCAGTTCGCCTTCGAGATCATTCGGGTTGCCGGTTCCGTTAATCGCCTCGTCTACCAGGGGAAACTTCGCGACCTGATCGATGGACGGCATGATTAACGAGCGGTTGTAGCCGAACCCTGCGGCCAGGCCGGTGACGAAAAAGAAGGAAGGCCCGCCAAGCGGATAATCCAATACGGCATAGATGAACAGAGACGGCTGTTCGTTGAAGTAGGCATAAGAGCCGATGGCAGAGATGGTCAGTTGCTCGGTTTTGATGAGCGCCGCCCCATCATACTCATCGTAGGTCTGTCCGTTCGAGGTGACCTGCTTTCTCAAAAAGGCAGAGCCAATGGAGACCGGGCCGCCTTTGTAGTCAATGCCGATCCCTTTGAGATTAAATTGAGGATCGAACTTGTCGAGCGGAGAGCCGACGGAGAGACCATCGAGGGAAAGCGTTAGCCCGCCGACCGTCAGAGAAGCGTCCAACAAAAAGGTCAGTAGGTTGCCCTGATACTGCACTCCGACTCTGCGGAAATAGACTGGGCCAAAAGATTTTTGCAGCGTAAACCACTTGGCGTTGTCAGTGGCGGCGACGTTGGCAGTGGTCGCCGCAGGCGTCGTCGCGGGCGGCCTGGTCATGGCCGGATTGGTCGCCGCGCCGCCAGAGACAGGCAGGTCCAATGGCAGTGTCGAATCGCCGAAGCTCATCGAGGCGGAAACCCAGAGCCCGGCACTGAGGTCGCCCTGCGGCAGCGCCGTAATCTGCGCCGGGAAGGAACTCTTAAGGGTTGTGATCAGGTTCTGTTCAAACAGCTTTGAGGCCACCAGCACTTGCAGGTCGTTCACGCTGACGGCTTCATCTGCGGGGAAGGCCTGGCCGACGAGCGGCAGATCGGAAAGATTGATGCTCGTGCCCAGGTCCAACCCGAAGAGTAGCTTCGAGCCGGTAGTATCTTTGCTGAAGGCGAAGAGCACATACTTCAAATCAACGGCCAGGCTCTCCGGGATGTAAGCCGCAACGGTGGAAGAAGCGCTGGCGATAAGGTCTTTCAGGTCAATGCTCCGGCTTGCCTCCTGGTGGCTATAGGCGGCGACGAAAAAGTTGTCTGCCGCGCTCTGACTGTAGGTCGTCGTGAACAAGAGCGGAGAGATGGCTAGCTCTCCGCCGAGGGAACCGTAAAAGGGGCCGCCGGAAACGCGTCTGACATCCACCGCAAGCGAGATGATCGCCTGCTGGTCGTCCAGAGGGAACGCCCCCTCGCAGTTGAAAACCACGCTTTCAGTTTGAGGGGCGGCAACACCAGTGCCGCCGGAAGTGGCGGGCGTCTCGGCGGCGGTGGTGTTGAAAGTGAGCGACAGGCTCTCCAGAGAAATATCGTTGATGAAATCGGGCAGCTCCAAGTTGAACTGCGCCGCCAGGGAGCTGATGAGCTGCCCGATGGGAATTGAGCCTGGCTCGGTCGCGCCGGTAAAGCTCCAGCCCTCCGTTTGCTTCTCGGCGTCAATGCTGAAACTGATGTCGCCGACTTGAATAGTTCCCGCAAAAGTGCCGGTCAGCTTTCGGGCCGGCGGCGCACCCTGATTGAAAGGATCGTCGATGTTCAAGGACATCGACGGATTCTCGAACGAGAGATCGCTGATCAGCTCGCACGCGCCTGAAATGGCAACCGACAGGATGATAGTCGAGAGGTTTGCTTGTAGCGGATTGAAGTCAACCTCGAAGAGGTCCAGGTTCAGTGTTTCGAGGGTGAAGAAGCCATCGGGGAGTTGCAACTCTTCGATGGGCGTATTGATCGGCAAAAGCTCCACGTCGTTGATGCTCTCTAAATCAACCTCGCCCGACATCATGAAGATCCAGTTGTTCTGGCTGAAGTTCTCAGGGATGAGAACGGAAACATCAAGCGTCGCCGTCTCCCCCATCTTGACGGTGCCGAAGATGAAAAGTGAGATTCCAGAAGCGCCCGCCGCCGGGGCGAGGTTCACCCTGACTCCAACCTTGTCAATGAGCAGGTAGTCGGCGTAATTGATTGACTCAACGGAGAGCAGGCGAAATGTCAGATATTGGAACTGGAGCTGGAGCGGGTTCAACAGGATTTGGACTTCGTCCAGGAAGATGGTCGGGATTTGTTTGAGTTCATCCGGGAAGATGCTGGAGAAGGAAGGCAGGCCAAACGCTTGCAGGAGAGTCGTCTGGTCGAGAAAAGTTATCAGGTCTTGGAGGCCGGACGAGAAAAGAATGGTCGAGTTCAGTTTTAAGGCCCAACTGCCTGCCGCGAGGGCGCCGGCCAGTGGAACCTCGATTTGTGCATTGACGGGCATGCTGCCGATCAAGAGCCCGGCATGGACAATCAAGGCCGAAGTCTGCGTGTCGTAATTGAGCAGGTACTCGAAGCCAATCTGGTCGAGCGCGAGACCGATGGGCGCGAAGAGGCTCAGTTGAGCGGGGGAAGCTAGGAGGCCGAAATAGAGTTGCGCCCCTTCGGAGTCGAAGATCATCTTGACATCGTTGAATTCGATGGCGAGAAGCTCCGCAATGTCGCTGAGGCTGCTGACGGAGAGAATCTGCTCGGTCCGCAGCGTGTCGAGCTTGAGCGCGGGCAGAATGGCGGTCAGTTGAAATTGGAAATCCTGCTCCGCAGTGAAGTCCAGATAGAGCTGTATGCCCGGCACCTCTTCGGAAAAGAGCTGGATGTCACCGTTGAGGGTAAAACTCTGGCTGCCGTCGTCGTCCGGCACGACCTCAGCCGAGGTAATCTGCAACTCCTGGAGGGCGAAAATAGCCAGCAGCTTGCCGAAGCCATCCGACTGATAGGTCTGCTCGGCGATGGTTAACGCGTTATTCCGGATGTAGGCAGTGGTCATCCGCATACCCTCCTTTTAACGGGCGGCCCAGCGCGCGCGCGAACAATCAACTGTTATTATTATCCGGGTCCTTGTTGGACTCAGCCTCTTTTGCATCCTGCCGGTTCGCCAACTCCAACTCCGCTTTGCGATTTTCGGAATTTTGCTTGAGGTCTTCTTCGGGCTCGCCCCTGTAGTTCCAGGCATATTTCTCTACCCATTTATAAGAACCGCTTTTCGGATAGTTATACTTGATTATCGCCTTATTAAAGGTGCCTTGGTACCGATTATTCATCATCAGATAAAAGAAGGTCTCCCTCTCATCGCTTGTTAAAAGGGTGCTCGGCAAAGGACTATAATATTTTTTGGTATCGTCGTAGACGAAAGAGTTGTTGAACATATATTGCATGCTGGCCAGCAGGTCTTGCTGCAATTGATTCCAGTCGGGTTGCGCGTTATTGTGCTTGTCAATGATTGACATCAACGCGGAATAGTTCTCTCTAACGTAGTCCTCTCCGGTTGATCGGTCTTCTTCTTTTCCGTCCTCCTTGAGCCAGCCAACTATCTTTTCCGCCAACTGGCTGAAGCCTTCATTAATAGCCTTAAGCACGTCAGTACCTTTCAACAGAGGCTCAAAAGTAGTTTCTATTCGATAGGTCTTGAATTTCATCGTTTTCTGTACGGATTCCTGATCGTCGTCAGTACGTTGCCTGATCAAGATTTCATAGGTTCCTTTGTTAATCCGGACCAAACCATCGGGCAATGTTTCCTGATAGATTTGCCCCTTAGTGTGGCGACGAATGGTGACGGCTTTGGTGAAAAGATTCGAGGCTACCTTCTCATTGGACTCGTTCGTATAGAGCTTCACGTTTTCATCATTGAGAGCCATCATCTTAAGCTGCTTGTACCTGTCATCCGTCTCGTTGACGTATAGTGAATTGGTAAAGATGGCGATGCGGTTCTTGTTGTTGTCTTTCTGGAGGTAGGTATTCAAGCGTTCTAGAAAGACCGGGCTCGGAACCTTTTTCGGAATGTTGCAGGGGACGATGATCGTCTCCGGCTCGAGCCCATCGAACAGGGCAGTCTGGTTGCTGTGCTCGCTACCGTGATGGCTGACCTTCATTGCGGTAATCTTTTTCCCCTTCAGTGGCCCGCCCTCGCCGGTCAGGTATTTCACCAACTCGCTTTCAATGTCGAAGTAGCTCGTCTTGTCCGGATCGCCGCTTAAATCTCCGGCGGTAAAATACCTGAAGTTCTCCACCTTCTCCTCCCCTTCTTTCTCCTCCTCCTCCTCCCACTCAAGGACGAAGGCGAAAGAGAGATCGTTAGGACTGGCGGGCCGGCTCTTCTCTTTCTTCTGATTTTGCAGAACGTTTGTTCCGTTAGCGAGGACGCCATTGGCGCAGTAACATTTGAGAAAGATTTTGGTGTTAGCTCCCAGTTCCCAGCTCACAGGCTGGCTAGCATTATTGTTATTGTTGTCGTCGTTGTTGTCGTTATTGTTGTCGGTGTCGTTATCGGTGTCGGTGTTGTTGTTGTTGTTGTTGTTGTTATTGTTATTATTGTTATTCGAGCCCGACCGGGCGAATGGGATGTCCACCCTTTTGGCTATGCTCTGCTGAATCAGGCTGGTATAACCTGCGAAGGTGTTGGAACCCTTGACTCCTTTTCCGACGCCATTGACATATTTGACAAGCGTTTCGCTCGCTGTGTAGCCAGCGTTATCCATGTAGTAGTCGAACTCGATTCCTGCCTGGGCAAAACCATCATAGTGATCTTTGTGGTAATGGGTGGCGATAATCAAATCAAATTTTTTACCGCCGAGATATTTTTGCAGGTAAGAGTCTAAAGCCGCGCTGCCCCCCCCCTCGGCCCCGGCATCAAGAAGCACACTATAGAGCTTTTTGTCGTTGTCTCTATCTATCACAAAGATGGCGGTCGCGTCTCCGCCATGCACATCCAGGTGATGAATTTCCAGAGTCAAGTCCATAATCAAACTCCTTTACCGCGCCAATCCGCGCGCTCATCGTTAATCTCGGAATGTTTGCGTGCGGACGGGAGGCTCACCGCTTAATCTCCACTTCTAATGGATTCACGTCCGCTCTGACGGCCTTCACCTCCCACGAGAACTGGCCGCGAGCCTTGCTCCCGTAGACCTTGAATTGACCGTCTTTGATCTCTTCATAACTCAACCGGTAAGGCTCCGCGCCGATGGCGGTCAGCATCACGGTTCGGCCTTCTTTGCGCGTCAGCGCCTCGAAATATGCGGGCAGCTTGACGGTGGCTTCGCCGTTTTCGAGCCGCGCCGTGCCGCGATAATAGACGCCGACTTCCGGGCCTTCCAGGCAGGCGTGCGCGAGCTGATGATCGGGCTTGACGGGGTGTTGGATAAGGAAGTATTTATCCTTGGCCCAGATGCTCCCGTTGATGATGACGGCACTCGTGTGCCACTCAAGCACTTCTACATCTTTCGTCGCCAGCACGCCTCCATCAGCGCCGGCAATTCGGATGGTGTTGGACGACGTGTTAGTCCAAGAATAATTGCCGCTCGAATGAGTTTTAAAGCTTGCGTTGTTGACGTGAAAGTTGGCCCCACGCCCGACGTAGTTCTCCGAGGTGGCCGAGCCGAGCTTCACCGATCCGTCAAAGACGCCCTGATCGGCATAAATGAGGGTGTAGCTATCAGAGTCCAGGTTACCCCCTTTGAAGTGAATGCCGTCGGAGCGGGCCTCGATGCGCTGCCAGTAACGAGACTGGTGATGAAACCGTATGCTCGGATAAACCTCCGGCACGGCTGCCGGTGATTGGTCGGCCTGGAATAACTCCAAAAACAGGACCTTCCCACCGACTCTCTGATTGGTCTCTCGGCGCAACTGTAAATGTTGACTGGCGGCGCTCGCGGCGAGCTTGAAATCCTGTGGAGAGGTCGTCGTTCCGATGCCGACGCTGCCCGCCGCCATCAACGCGATGCTGCCAGAAGCCGTCAACGCGATGCTGCCCGCCGCCGTTAACGCGATGTCATTGGCAGCCGTCAACCCGATCTTGCCGGAAGCCGTCAACGCTAAATTGTCGTCCGCATTGTTGGCAACGCCGATCTCTAGCGTCGTGGCTTCGCCGCTGACGGGATAGTAGCGGATCCAGGCCGCATCGCCGCTGCCGCCGCCAGGGTCTTTGGGGAACAACAGACCGGCCTGCTCCGAATTGCCTTGTTCCGGCATGATCGCGCCTTGAGAAACATGCAATTTCGCCTGCGGGCTGGTCGTGCCGATGCCGACATTGCCGCCCGCCCGAATAAATAGTCTCCCATCAGCAACCCGTGATTCGGCGATATTCAGGCCGGGCGGCGCCGCATCGAGCTTTTGGTTGAGGTGCCATTTTAACTGGCCATTGGTGTCCTCGAATCCGAGCAGTTCTTCAGACGTTGAAGCACCTCGAATCGTCAACGGGAACCCCGGCTTCGTCGTGCCGATGCCGACATAATTCTGCCTGTACAGGATTGGCGCTTTTTCAATGGCGCAGACGTACTGCCCGTCCCAATAGCCCGGGATGTTTTCATAGCGGACGTAGAGGTTGGCGTAGCCCGAAGGCAGAGAAGATCGAATATTCGTGATCCGCAATTGGATGCCCTCACTCGGGCCAATCTCCACCTGGCTCTGATTGGTGAAAGTCCACTGCGGCGTTATCCCCTGAAGGGAAGGCTCGTCGGCTTTCCAAACCACATCGCGTAGATAGACCTCCGCGCCTTGTTCAAGGATGCTTATTTGCTGCGTGCTGAGTGGCTGTATCCGGATCGCGCTTTGTCCCCTGAAGGCGGTGTTGGCAACGACCGCCACGACCGAATCTCCCGCCTGCGAAACCACGCCCAGGGAAGTGCCGGCAGCGAGGTCGCGATCAAGGGCAGGGGTAATAGAAAGAGTGAGCGGCTCCGCAGGCTCCCCGCTTACGGTGGCCTCGGCCAACGTGCCCAGCAAGCCCCAGTGTATCTCCACCTTTGCCAACTCGGTATCACTCCCCAGGGCCCACTCCTTACTTTCATCCTCATCCTGCCCGTCGAAGGAGAGGACAAATCGGGTCGGCGCGCTAGTCTCTATCGTATTCAGAGTGAGGCTCTGATCTACCTGAAGATTGGTGATTCGCAGTTTCAAATCGCTCGCCGTCTCGCCCGCGTCGTTCAAGATCGTGTTCGAGCCGACGAAGCCGACGTGGAGCGGAATATTCTTCTTGCCGCTATGGTTGACGATGCTCAGGTGTTGCACGCGGCTGCCATTAACCGAAGTCGTGCTGCCGGCATATTGAAGCTGCTGGTATCTGAGCTCGACTCTGGTGCCGCGCGCACCCGCACCCGCATCGGCGTTGACGTGCTGAAGTGTGAGCTTAATCTTGGCCGTCGGCGCAAGCGTCATTGCCGCGGCACTCAGAAGAAAGAGCGAGATGGTGCCATCGGCCTGCTGCGCTTTCGCCATCTGCCAATCGCTCTCGGCCAGACGGATGCTGTTCAGAGAGGAAGCTGAAAGCGTGCCGGGCCGGAAGCGCAGCTCAAAATGATGATTGTCGACACCCGGCGGGTTGCCGTTCGGTTGCGCCATCTCCATGCTTTGACGCGAGCTGTTGGTGATTTCCAGATGCAGGTTCTCTCCCGCAGATGAATCATCTGCAATGTAGAGCACCTGCTGGTCGTCATCGTCAAAAAGATTAAAATCAAGCGGGTGGGTTGTTCTGAAAGAAGCTGCCGCCGTTTGATCCTCCTGCATATCCAGATTGATCTCTTCGGCGGAAAGCGCCGAGCTATAGACTCGGATGCTGGCGAGCTTGCCTTGAAAGTAGGGGTCTGTAGGCCAGTTGCCTTTCGCCAGATAGTTATTCCGGCGGTCTACCTTCTGCGGCAACTGTAAGGATCCGCTCTTGACCTCCTCCCCATTCATGTAGAGCGTCGCGTTGGCCTGCGGGTCAATGGTCGCGGCCAGGTGCATCCACTCATTGAGCCGCAGGACGTTGTCGGCCGACAGAGTTTGCTGGGCGCTGCCGCGGTAAATCGATAGACTCAGGCTGGGCGATGACGCTTCATTTGGCGGCATGGCCTCAGCCATCAAAATAATATTGTCGCTGCCCGGCCCATTGCCCAGGTCGATGATCTTCGACGGCAGATCAAAGCTGGAGTAGAAGACCCAGGCCTCAATCGTGAGACCGCCGGCGTAATCCCCCTGAAGGTCTGGAAGAGACACGTATTCGTCCACGCCATCGAAGCTCAGGCAGCTGCCGAAGTTGTCATCCGGAATGAGTTGTGGCGGGCGCGTGCCATGTAAAGTGCAATCATGGTCATAGTCGGAGGCATCCTCGACCATGTTATTTTTGACCTCTTCAAAAATCAGATGAAGAATCAGGCTCTCTGCTGAAGCGCTCATTGCTCTTGCTCCTTCCCGCTGGTTCCTTCAGGCGGCTTCGCATGGGATAGTTGCGGCGCGCTCTGCTGCTGAATCTTCAAGATCAGTTGATAGACCCTGACATAGGGCATCTGGCCCAGAGCCTCAAGCACCGTGTTGATTTCTTCGAGCGTTAAGTTAAGGGTTAAGCTGTCCATTTTTTTCGCGTCCGAAATATTCTTAGGATGGCGAGGCGGGAGCGTCTTCGGCCTCGCTCAATTTGAGCCAGCCCTCTCGCACCACCGGGGTGCCGGAAAAGGTGGCCTGCAATTCGACTTGTCCGATGTAGGCGCGGGATAAAATGATCTCGATGGCCGGGAGCTCATCTTTCATATCCTCGCCCAGGTCCGCACTCTGTCGCTGATCTTTAGCCGTCACGCTGGCCTTTGTCGCATCGATCTCTTCAATCCACCGCTTGTCCTCCTGCTTCAAGCGATTCCAGACATCTTCCCCGTTAGTAAAGGCGCTCAAAAAGGTCTGCTTCTCGACCACGCCGGTTGATGAAGTTTCCGACCAGTCGCCGTCTGCTTTCTGCAACCAGGACCAGCGGTATCCGGGCTCCGGCGGGAGCGGCAGACTGATCTCACCGCTCGGCGTCAGGATGGGCGCCGAGAGGAAGGTGACTTCTATAGCGGCCAGCGCATCCGTGTATTGGTCGGGCGGGATGCGGCTCGATTTACAGGGGAGGACGCCGCATGTGGCGTGCGCCTCGCCGCGCGGGTCAACCAGCATGGCAAGGACCTGCGTCTCGGATTTTAGCGTCCGGTAGATAATCATCGGATCATATTCGCCGGTTTCGTCGGCATGGGTCGTGATCAGCTCATCTTCGCTAAGATCCGTTTGCGGGGCATAAAACAGGTCGTCCTCATAGGCGTCGCCGGCCTCCTTCCAATAGCCTACCAGGCCATCATTGAATTGCTGGTATTCGCCGATGCGGATCGGAAACTCCACGTGCTCGAAGTGGCTGGTTTCTCTGTTGATACGTTGCAGGTCTTGACGAAAAGCTTCCCACCCTTGATGAACGGCGGGCAGTCCCTGCAATTCGAGATTGAGCGCGGCACGCACGAGCGCGAGCGGGCGGCCAATCAAAAGCGCCAGGTCTTGATGCTGGGCATAGTTTTCCGGCTCGATCTTCTCCAGAGCGTTATCTATCGCCGAGATGAAATGGCCCAGGAAGGCAGCGCCCAGGCGAATGAGGGTCATCACCATTTTGTTCAGGTGAGAATTGCTGATGTCGGAGGGCTGCGCCGGAGAGGGGCTGGCGGGCGTGGGCTCCCATTGGGCGTTACGATTGATTGACCCGAGCGCTTTTCCGTCGCCATCATAAATCATTAGACTGCTGTCCAGATTATTGGGCAAAACCCATCCGCAGATCGGCGTCGTGGCCGGATGGTCGTTCATCTCCTGCTCATCTTGAGCCGCAGAGAGCCAGCGCAAGTTGAGGCGAGCCGGCTGCGCCAGGCGCGGCGGCAAAATCATCAGATAAGGATTCTGCGGCAGCGTCATCTTCTCCGTGGTGATGACGCTCGTGCAATCCAGCTCTTTGATCTGCCCGAAGGAATCCACCAGTCGCAGGCGCGTCAGCTTCAACGCCCCCGAGCGAATCGGGTTGAAGTCATTGAGCGGCTCCGGCGCGCTTTTGATGCTGCCCGCAACGGCATCGCTCACGCTGGCGGCGAAGGCTTGATAGTCGTCAAATCCCAGGGGATCCGCGATGGCCAATTGCAGCGTCTGCTTGTGCATCAGTAAGGCTTCGTTAAAGCCGCCGAGCGATTGCGACAGGCTGTAGAAGCTCGGGTCGGTGAGCATCTCATAGGCCTGTATCAGGTGACAGGTAGAGGTGTCGGAGTCCTGGCTGCAATGGGTCTGTTTATACCAATCAAGAATCGTCGCCGTGTTCTCATTGAAGTAATTCTCGGTCTGCTCGGCGGGCGGGACCTGCTGCTGCTCGTAGTATTCGCCGAGCAGTTGTTGTTGCAGATAATTTCCCAGGTCTTCGGTCAACAACTCGCTGGCATGGGCGGTCAGAAGGCTTGATCCGGTGTAGACGTTAGCGGCCTTCGCCACGGCCCCCTTTCCCGGCGTGACCGAGAGGTCAACGTCATTGACCGCCAGAGTGAAATTGTCTTTGATGAAGCTATGCGCGTAGCTTCCCGTCTCAGGGTCGAGATTGTTGCCGATTTCGGTGGGCAATAGCTCCGCCTCCCATTCCAGCAAGAAGGGATTCCAGGGCTGTTGCGTCCAGAGCTTGAAGCCGACCTTCTCCTCATTCGCGGCGGCTGCGAGGCTATCCATGGCGGCCGCGACCCGCTCGCCGTGATATGGCAGCAAGTCCTCTATCTCTTGTCCAACTAAGAGCGCACACTCCAGCAAGCCGTCATCTTGCGGAGAGCCATCCCTGCCATATCTGGGAGTGGGCTTCACGGCCTGCCCCGTCAAGAGCACCACCGGCTCGTTCGGCTGCCAGTACCGCGCACCCGCTACCGGCTTGAGCTTGTAGGTCATGTGGGCCGCCTGCACCTCGGGAATGCCGTTGTGGGCCGTGACGGCTTGCTGTAGCGCGTCTATGGCCTGCTTGAGCTGAGCCGCTAAAGAATCGCCGGAAGAGTCAGCGATGGAGGCAATGATTTGTCCGTTCTCGGTCGCTAAGGAGAGCGCCCCTGTGGCAGCCAGCTTGCTCTGCAAGGGAGCAATGCTTTTGACTTCGATGAAATGCTTCACTTCATCTATATCCGGATAATCGTCCTGCGAGTCTTCGGGCGGGTAAGCGCAGAGCATATACTTGTACCAATCGGCAAACAGCTGCTGGCGCAGAGACTCGATCTCTTGCCGGGCGCGGTCATACGTCTTTTGGCGCTGGTTGAGCGTGTTGAGCTGATGCGCCATGTCTTGGGGCAAGGTGATCTGCGCCTGCGCGTCGCCCCGCGCCGCATCGGCTTCGGTGTCCTGAGATTCCTGTGTGACTGTCCAGAGGGTGTCGTCGCCCGTGGCGGTAAAGCCTTTCTCGTGACGGGCCTCTACAAATTTTGCGCCGATGTCTAACTGATGCGTGTCGAGCCAATCTGAAAATTGAACGGCTTCCAGTTGATCTTCGACCTCCGACTTTTTCTCCCTGTCGATTCCTACGGTTGAGGGATCGGGCATCTGGCTGCGAACAATCCTATCGGCCAGGTAAGCCGAGAGGGCTTCTGTGCCGGTGTTTGCCACCGTGATGCGGGTATTGGGGTCTGCTTTATCAGGATTGTCGATGGATTCAGGGTTCGGGTTGAAGGTCAATCGCGTGTAGCAGAGCATGCGAGCCGGGAACGTCTGGTTACCACTGGTCTCATACGTCCATTGGGCTTGCTCTTCCAGGGCGGTTTGTAAGTCGTCGTCGCCAGGCGGCGCTTGACCCTGCTCTTGATAATCGCCAGTCACCTCACGGATAAATGTTTCGAGATAATCCCGGCCCTCATCGGCGTACCAGCCGACGACATCATATTGCAGACCCGGAGGGAGGGCGTCCGAGTACGCATCGTCGTATAGACCGAAGACGCTGTGGCAATTCGGATAAAAAGCCGCGAAGGCAGGTTCTCCATACCCGACGGCGGTCAGGACAAAGTCGGCTTGCGCGCTCCCCGCCGGCCACGCCGTTAAAGACATCTTTCGGCCCAGGTAGCGAAAGGGCCTGGGGGGTGCGCCGTTTGTCAGGTTGGTCAGGTTACCGATGCTGACGCCAGCCGTTTCATCCCCAGCACTTTCAGGATAAAGATAGTCGCTCTCGACGATCCATTGTTTGTCTACCGTCCGTTGACCGCTCTCGTCCAGGTTACTGCGCATAACCAGCCAGCGATTCGGCACCGCCGGAAAGCTTGTCCCATCTGCTGTTTGAGCGCCTTTCGTCAACGCGTCGGGCAAGGCCCAATGCAGATGGAGGCCCGCTTTCAAGAGCAGGTTATCATTTTGAAAGGGCTTGGAGACGATGTCTTCACTGATATAGGCAATGTCAGGATTCCACTCGCGCGTTCCATCTGAATAAGGTAGCCGGGAGAAATCCGCCATCGCTTCGACGACCGGCTGGTCCAGGCTGAGAAACAGCGCGTCCACGTGGATGGGAACCATTAAGATATTGCTCATAGAGGAGCTCGCTGTTTCTGACCGACGATGGGTCTCCTTTTCCGCCCATGAGCTTACGAACGATTTACCAGAGCGCGTATTCCGACTGAATCAACCCCTAACCGCAAATCGTATATGAATAAGGATATGTAAGCGACGTGAGCTACCAGGCGCTGAGAAAATTATCACAGTTGCGAAAACCATTTCAAGCGGCCACAGTCTGCGGCGAACAGGTCTTCCAGGCCCCCTGCGGGACCTCCGTTCAGGCATGACGTGCGAGGCGGAGAACCCATCGAGAACCCAGCGGATCGCGAGTAGGAGGCGCGCCGGGCCGATCACCCCGCAGATCACCGCCGGCAGGGCGGTCGCTTGCGCTCACCGCCGTCACGGACTCGTCTGCCACTGCGCTTCTCCTTACCTTGACTTCTGAAGCTGGCGCTCTCAGGGCCTGATGATTAAGAGAAACAAATTTATGTGAGGTTGACTACGCGCGCTTTGTTGATTAGGATGGCGGCCATCAAGTGGGTCCGGTTGTACGCCCGATTCATCCAATTCCGCTTCCCTGCCCTTCGAGGAGGATCAAAGTATGGCCGATCAACATTACACGGCAGTAGTTATTGGGACTGGCTTCGGCGGCAGCATGACGGCCATCCCTTTGGCGAAAAAATTTCTGGACCGCAATCAGGGTGAGACCGTGCTGATGATCGAACGCGGCACATGGTGGACGACGCCCGTCAGCACCGTGCAGGACAAAGAGGTCAAGACCCGCGATTTCCTTGCCCGCAAAGGGCAGCCCGTGCAGTTCTGGTCGTCGCTCAACCACTTCCGTGGCTTCATTGACCTCTTCACGCGCTGCTTCCGGCGCAAGAAGAACGAGGACGGCCTCTTCGACGTCGTGCGCCTGGGAAAGCCCGGCCTGCTCGGCCTGTTCGGCGGCCAGAATGACGGCGTCAGCATCGTCCGCGCCAACGGCGTCGGCGGCGGTTCGCTGGTTTACTCCAATATCACCATTAGGCCGCCTGACTTGATTTTCGACGATCTACGCTGGCCGACGACCTGGACGCCACAACAGCGCAGCGATTACTACGAACTGGCCCGCCACGCCATCGGCTATGGCATCAGTTCGGCCTTGAAGGCGCGCGCCGATGGCAAGATCCCGTTCAAGGGCGTCAACCTTCCCGATTTAGTTGTGAATCCGGGCCTCAACAACATCGTCGCGCGCACGGCCCGCCTCGACCCGCACTGGGATGTGAAGCCCGACCCCAACAACAGCCGCGGGATCAAACAGATTCATCTTGATCCGGGCATGCTGCCGGGCAAGCCACTGCCGCCGGGTTCAACCAATCGCTACTGGCTCGACCGCGCCCGCGTCTTCCAGACGGCGGTCAGCCAGCTCACGAAAGATTTCGGCGCCGTTGACCTGGCAATCGGCGACCTTACGCCGGAAAACACGCCCGTCGGCGCCAACGAGTTCCCGGCCAACTATCCGCCCAACCCGCCCGCTAGCCCGCCGCGCAACTACTGCGAGCGGCAGGGCCGCTGCAACGTCGGCTGCCTGCCCGGCGCGCGCCACACGCTCAATAAGCAACTGATGCGCGCCATCCTCGGCAACTTCGATCCGGCGGAGCCTGACAACCCGCTGAAAGACAAGCCGCGCGAATTCTCGAACATGAGCCTTGAGCCTTTATCCGAGGTCGACGTGATCCGCGCGCTGCCGGCCGGCGGCTATGAAATCCAATACGATCAACGCAAGGAGGGCGATCTTTCCAACATCACGCGCAAGACCGTCACCGCCGACATCGTCATCGTCGCCGCCGGGTGCGTCGGCACCACCGAGATCATGCTGCGGTCGAAGCAGCGCGGCACGCTGCCCAACCTGAGCGATAAAGTCGGGTTCGGCTTCTCGACCAACGGCGACTACATCGCCTTTCTCGAAAAGACGCAAGAGCGCGTCAGCCTGATCCGCGGCCCGGTCACCACCTCTTACGGCCACTTTAATACGACCGACCCGGCGACCGGCGGCAACCCCGCCGCCTTCCACACCCTCGAAGACCAGGGCATCCCGCCGGCGCTCGCCTCGCTGCTCGGCCAGGGCGTGCCGCTGATCCGCTCGTTAGGCAAAGGCAACCAGGGCCGGCTGTTCGTCCTGCACGCCATCCTCAGGTACTTGTGGAAGCGCCTGCGGCAATCCGTCCGGGCGTTCTTCACCAACTACCGCGAGCGCGACGACATCTTCCGCTCAGAAGAAGAGATCGCTGCCAACATGATGTGTGTCGTCGGCATGGGGCGCGAGGCGGCGGTCGGGCAGTTCCGCCTCGGCAAGTCCGGCGAATCTTCATTACGCCTGTCGCGCGCCGATGGCAAGAAGTTTTACGATGACCCGATCTACGGCGAGATTCGCAAATCGCTGGCCCGCCTGGCCCAGGTCATCAGGGACCCGGCTGACCCGACGAGCGAGTTCATCAACCCGTTTCTGACGAACACAGCGGGGGCCTTTGACGCCACCTCAATCGCGGTCAGTCACCCGCTGGGCGGCTGCGTGATGGGCAAAGACGCTTCTCAAGGCACGGTGGACGAATTTGGCCGCGTCTTCGACACCTCAAAAACGGGAGCCCGCCCGTTTTATGAGAAGCTGTATGTCGCCGACGCTTCAGTGATTCCGACGGCGCTCGGCGTTAACCCTTCGCTGACAATCGCCACGCTGGCGCTCAGGATCGCCGATAACATTATTCAGGAGTTGTGACTTCAGCGTCCGTGCGCGGTTTGAGGCGGCCTAACGCCTGCGTTCAGCGGGGCCGTGAACGGCAGTAAAAGCAACTACAAGAACTGCGCTTCACGGCCTCCGCTGCAACGCCTTGTTAGACGGGCTTCGGATACTTTATGCACCGGTTAATTCCCAATGTTGAGCGGATTCTTTCAGGGCTTCGATTTGCTCAGGCCAATCATGCAATGTTGCGGGATCAAAGTCTGCCCCATTCGGCCATACCAGCGTCTTCACTTCGGGATCGAGCTTAACCTGAGTGAACAGAGTAAGTTCCTGCAATGGTCCATATAACTGACCCGCCAGCACCGGCTGAAAGTCTATAGTTTGTTCCGTGTTGTCATCGAATCTTACTTTTAGGGTATAAGCCCCGACCACCTCAAATGACTCGACGCGATAGATTGGATGATTCATGGTCGCTCCTTAGCTCAACGGGTCTATCGGCTGTGGCGTTTGTCCAGTTTGCAACAGCTCCCAGTCGTTTAATAACTCTTGTTGGTGTAGTTCAGCCCAAGCCTAAACGAGCCGCTGTTGTCGCCTCGGTAGTGAACCAGCCATTAATTCGACTGGATCAATGCTGAAAACCGCGACCTCATCTTGGTAGTAAGCGTGAAAATGGGAACGGTGATGCGGCGCCTTAGCTTCCCAGTACATGCGAATGATTATTCCATAGAAACGGCTCAGTTCTGGCATGAGGCAATTCTACTCTTTAACCTCAGGCTGGAGCAAAGAGGCGATCATTGATATTCAGGTTGCCACCAAGCCGATGACATTAGGCACGTCTAACCTTCCATTAACCTTAGCTGACCTTTCTCCACTCTTCCCAATCTTGGTTCGTGATCTCAGCCAACTTCTTTGCGGCTTTATGTAGCCAGTTCTCGGGACGGGCGCGCAAATCCTGGTTAATCAGCGAGCCGGCCCCCTCCGTACCCATGTGAATGTTGGCGGTCTCTTTCCCCATCACTTCGAGCAGTCGCCACATGTCTCGCGACTTGGCCAGGTCACTCAGTTCAATCTTAATGCAATCAGGAGCAAGCCGGCGCACTAACCAGCTTTCTCTTACCTGTGCTGTCGGGTCCGGGCAGCGCACCGCCGCGTCGAGAATCGTTTGATAGAGGACCTCGCTTCGATAGCTTCCTACCTGGCCCCAGGCCGCCGCCGACGGGATCAGAGCTTTCACTTCGCGAGCCACACAGCCGCCGCGCCAATCTGCGAGGGCGACGTACCGCGGCCTGCCGAGGCTGCCGAGCCCGGCGACACGCCGGACGACCCGATAGGCTAATCCCGCTTCGGGCAAGGTCGCCCGTATGGCCTCTTCAACAGCGGCAGGGGGCGATTCGCTGACTGCCGGCAGGCCCTCAAGCTTCTGCCAGTACTGGGCAGGATCGCGCTGTTGACCAAACGCCAGTTCCCGCAGCGCCTTGTGTCGCTCCGCCAGCACGAAGGGTCTGCCGCCTTTGTCTAAGCCCTCGCGGTAGCCTTCGAGAATCGCCGCGCAAGCATCCTTGTGATCGATGTCCAGGTTACTGGCGCTGATGGCGAGACTCGCGCTGACAGCCAGCCGCAGCAGGTCATTCGTGTAAGGCAGGGCCGACGCCTCATCAAAGTCGTTCACGCCCCAGATCAGCCGTCCCTCGGCGTCACGCCAGGTGCCGAAGTTCTCGATGTGCAGATCCCCAACGGCCAGCACCTCGGGCGCCGCCATCAGCTCCGGGCCTGCCTCAGGAAGCGCCTGCGCCCAGCGGTAAAACGTCGCCCGGAGAAAGGCGAAAGGCGAGGCGCACATCTGCTGATGCTTGTAATCCAGGTCCTCTCGGATGAGGGCGGCGTATTGCGCAGCCCAGGTTTCATAACTCTGAGTGGCCTCTTTAATATTCATAAGCTTCTGTAGGACTCATGCGGCGAACTGAAATCGCCCGGGCCGTATTACAGTGAATGTCCGACGTGGTAGGCTCCCGTGAGCGGCGAGCGATTTTGATCCTTATAATACTCATGCCACCATTTTGCCGCCTGCCAGATGGCTTCCGGGCAGCTCGAACGGCTCTCGAGCCCCGGCGTCAGATCGTAGCCCGTGGCCCCGACCGCCACCTCAAGCATCGCCGCCGCAGGGATGCCGATGCCGTCCAAGAGAGGGTTGCTGCTGCGGGCCACACCCCACACGTACTCAAGCCAGCGGACGATCAGACCGACGGCGTCCAGGACCCCCCGCTGCTTCTGGAAGCGCTCGAGCGCTTCGGCCACGGCCCGCTGCGGACGCGGGACGTTGAGGATGGCGATGTTCGGGAATTGCGCCGCGTCCCGGTAATGGCCGAGCTTGCCTTTTTGCAGGCCGTTAGTAGGCGGCGGGTAAGCGAATCCCTGCGGCGGCTCTAATGAGATTTCCGTCACCGTTGTCGACGCCATGTTCTTGGCTGCTTTGCCGAGCAGCATCACATGCGACCAATAGCTCGGCACTAAGTCATGGCGAACGTGTGACTGCGCGACCCGCAGGCGGAAAGCGGTCGGACTCGTGCCGCCGACCAGGACGAGCGTCGTCTGCTCACCGCCGGCAGGCATGTTCCGCGCGAGCCATTCGAGATTGTCCTCGCCATCACTCCTGTCTACCTTTTTCAAGGCGTCGCTGGCCGAAGTCGCATTAGAGCTGATGATGTTAATCATAGTGTATCCCTCTTAGGCGCTGAGCAAGTTGATCGGGCTCACTTCGATGGGCGCGCCGATCTGACTATTCAGACTCAGGGGCCAGTACTTGACGCGCAACTCCAGGCCGCCGCCCTGTTGGCGAAACATTAACAGGACGACATGATTGCCGCGCTGGCCATGAAGTTTCGAGCAAAGGAACCGCCCCTGCAAAGCATCCGAGGCCAGAAATTCTGGCGGGTCCTGCGGGTCGGCGTGCCGCGGCCATGGAGTTTTCGAGCCGAAGATGCCGCCGATGAACGCCCCCGCTTTCTTCAACGTATCCTGCCCGATGTCGGTTACCAGTGACGCCGGCGAAGAGATGACCTCGGCGAAGGCGGTCCTGCCTGTTTGAATATCGGTGGCGGTCACCACACGGCCCCAGTGAACGTCGCCCGTCAGGCAGAGCGCCGGACGTCCGGCATCGGCGAGCCGTTGCAAGCTCGTCATGATGCGCCCATAGTCCCCATAGTTCGGCAGCTCATAATCGACGACGGTGCCGGTCAGCATCCCGGCAGCCTGGCGGAAAAGAGATTGTCCGGACAGGAATACTCCGAACTGCTGTTTGGCGATCACCTGCGACACCCAGTCGTCGAGTTGCTGGTGCGCCTCATCCGTCATGGTGAACTGGCGGTCGAAATCTTTATTGCTGCGCGTGTCGGCCAGGAAGAAAGACAGGGGCGCGACTTCGACGACAATCGGCTCGCCGAGTTTCGCCGGGTAAGCCAGCTGGAATCCTTCATAGACCCGTCGTGCCGCCGCGCGCCAGCGCTCGCGACCCGCCTGATGGAAGCTGTTCTGAACGATGGGGCTGACGTGCGGGTAGTTGTTCCAGTACTCATGATCGTCGGGGATAGACAGGCTCGGCGCCGCCGCCAGGACACCGGTGTAGCCGAGCGGCCCGCGCCAGTTGGCTGTGTAGTCTTCTTCGAACTTCTCTGCAAGCCAGGCGGTGTCATCCGGGAAGTCTCTCAAAGTCGGCAGGTCAAGGTAGACCTGATCGCCGGCGAGCAGCGTCATGTGTGGCCTGGAGGTGGCCGGCAGTTGCGAAACGATTTGACTGGCCAGGCCGCCACGGTCTTCCGCC
This sequence comes from Blastocatellia bacterium, assembly GCA_035275065.1. Lineage (NCBI taxonomy): Bacteria > Pseudomonadati > Acidobacteriota > Blastocatellia > Blastocatellia bacterium. The sequence continues at coordinate 112,907 of DATENM010000150.1, read as the reverse complement.
TGATGAAAGCAGGAGGTCAGCAGCACGTTAAACGTCCGGTCGAGTTGCGGCGTGACCGCCGCCGGCAGCGTCCGAACTTCCAATGTTCTGCCGTCGCCGTCTGCCTGGACGGAGACCCTGTAGAAGGTATCAGGCGTAAGCCCGGAGAATTCATAAACGCCGGTGAAGGCTCTGGGGGTATTCCGCGGGTCGGCGCCCGCGGGCAGCATGTCATCCGGGCGGACGCTGGCCAACTCCCGTAAAGCGACGGGGGCAGCCGGCGAATCATTAATAAACCAGGCGAGGGCCGGCGCGCTCATCGCCTGAAAGACGCCGACCCAGACTCTGACCCGATCACCCGGCGCGACGCGTGGATAGAGAACAATGTCCATTTCGAACTAGGCCGGAAAGGAAGGTTAGGCGGCGCGATGACTCTCAGACCGTAACGGCTATTACAATGGGATTTCACTCAAAAACCATTTATTCCTTATGTCGAAGGCCGCCGCACATTACCATCTCTTGACTCGGAAAGGATAATCTCCAATTCCTACTGTTGTACCAGCTTCAGTTCTTCCTTCCAGTGTAAGTATGTAATCGTCGTTGTTTAGAATTGCGGCTGGGAGGGTTAGAACCAATGTCCTTGAATTTATTTGATTCGGTCTGATTTGATCCTTACTCCAGACTTGGGTCCCTTCAAATGTTTTGATCAATGCGGTGTAGGTCTGGTAACCGCCCGGTTTATCCGTATGTATTCTGATTTGGAATCGAGAAACGTTCGGGTTGATATGTACCACCCTCAACTGCCCTTGACCTCTGGTGAAGGCGGCAGCTTGGACATCAAGAATGGTAGTATTATTCCTTGAGATCAATGGTCCAGATTCCTGCAAGGTGATGACTTTTTCTTTAAGTTGCTCTCGCTCACGGCGTTCGCTTTCCAACTCTTTAATCATTGCCTCACGGCTGTCTTTTTCTACAATAACTTGCTGCCGTAATTCCTCTTGGTTTTGTTCTAGCACCGCTTGCAGAGAGCCCATGTGTCTGATTCTCTTTTGAAGTGAAAAATTCCATAAGACTAAAGATACAACTATTCCAATCAAGAATATCATTCCGGCGAAAGAGAGACGCCTACTTCTCAGGTGCAGAAAGGTCATCAAAGAGCGCACTTTACTGGCAGGCTTGAAATGGGCCGAACCTTGCTTGCCTGGCTCGTCAATAGGATGCTCGGAAACGAACTTGATCATGTCGCGGACAAATTCAATCTCGTGAGCTTGGCGCTTAGAGGATAATAATAGACTTTCGATCTTTTCACGCTCATGTTCGGCCAGGGTGCCTTGTGCATACTCATCAATCAAAGCATCTTCAACCGAGCACAGTTGTTCAAAATACTGATTATCAGCCAGGAACCGCCCCTCAATTTGGGCTTGCTCCTCTTCCGTCAAATCCCCCAGCAGATAGCGGATCATCAAGTCTTCTTGCAGCGTCTTCTGCTTCACGGTAGTAACCCTTAATACAGTATTAAAATCGCCAACAACCCTTCCGAATGCAGCAGGAACAGATTACGACCCCAGGCCAGGGTAGTCTGATCGCTCACCATCTTGCCCTTTACATATAAGTGAAAAAATAGAAGGATAAATTTCTACCTCCTTTTGTAATTCTGAAGACATTGCTCCTCACATGCCCTTAATTCCTGTTTGAGCCGATGTATTTGTAATCTCAGGGCATTGAGACTCATGTTTAGGGACTGAGCTAATCTATCTCTGGTTTCTTCGCCTGCATAATAATGCTGAAGTAAACTGCGTTTATCCCGGGACAACCCGTGCAAACATTCCTTCCTACAATCTTGCGAATCCTCACAATATGTTTGAGTGTGATCAGGTAAATTATTGCTAATCATCTCTCGCTTCTTCTTATCTCGAAGATATTCCCTGAATACATTCCTGGCAATCGCATAGATGTAGGAGTAAGGATTATCCGCGTGAATCGCTTCTCCCGCACCAAGATTCCTGGCCGTCCTTCCGATGGTTTCGTCAGCAAGGGACTCCGGTTCCTCACAACGTTTCCACCCGAAGAACTTTACCATTTTTGAGCGCAACTGTTTATACCTCTTTTCTGGGTCAGGAAGGCTTGGCTCGAGACGGAGCAGTAAGGCTTCAAAGGCTTGAGAGTTCTTATCGATCATCTCTAGAGGTCATCTTTCGGATGATTCAGCCTACTACTTCCATTCACCTTGGAGTATGAAGGCAGCCCAGTAGTAAGGAGACTTCCAGCGCGGTTGCTGCAACATCCGCACCTGGGCGGCTCGCAAAGCCGCGACGGGGCGTAATTGGTTCCGACCAAACAGCTCTTCATAAAAATACTTCATTAACTCCGCCGAGGCTCTGTCGTCTACCTTCCACAAGCTGGCGACTACGCGCGCAACCCCGGCATACATAAACCCGCGCGCCAGCCCCACGATCCCCTCTCCTTGAATGTCCTTTCCCAAGGCAGTCTGGCACGCGCTTAAGACAACTAAGTCGGCGGTGAGCTTTAGATTGTAAATCTCGTTAAGCCGAAGAAACCCATCCTGTGGATTTCCCTGCTTATCCACCAGAGAGAGCACGACGCCATACAGGTGCGGGTGCTCTCCATAGATCAGTCCATGAGTCGCAAAATGCAATATACGATATTGCTGTAGGTCCGGGCTCTTTGCTGCAAAGAGGGTTGCATCAAAACCGAGAGCTAGCTTACGCTGTTGCTCAGGTATAAGACTGGCAATGGTCATTGCTTCACTTGCCGCAAAAGGTAATCGCTCAAACCGCAGTCTTTCTTTAGCCTCATCTAGTAGTTCATCAGACCTCGGTTGGTACTGGCCTCGGCTCACTTCAATGTGGCCAGGCTTGTTATTAACATTATTCCTTCGACGGCCTTCGTTCATTATGACCCGTGGGTCGTTACGCTCAAATATCGGGTCTGCGAAGACTGCAAGCGCTTTCGGCGCAGGGCTGCGTCCATTGGTCTCTGACCTCAGAGCTGAAAGTATTGAGACTGATGGCAGGTTGACGATTTCGTGATTCACCACAAGAGGCTGTTCTTGCCTGGTTTCTTTGGGGTTGTTAGGATCGCAAAGCGCAGCAAAGGGCACGTATTGTAGTGCCCCATCCGCTACGATAACTAATCGCTTGGCTGCAAGGTAAGGCGCGACAGGATCGAGTAACATGCTTGTGAGGTCCGTTGCCGCCTCACCGTATTGAGAAGCTTCGTTTTCTAAGGCCCTACTTCGTTGCTGTGGAAACTTGCTACTTTGGCTTTGGGCGTCTCCGGTTAAGGATCTGTACAGTCGAATTGCTGCGGCCTCTATTTTCTTACGAGGGGGCAGCTCAAACACCTTAGCCCATTTCGATGTCACAGCCCAAAGGTAGCTCTGTTCTTCCCCGAGCGAATATTCCAGAACCATGGTATCTGCATCTAGTATTTGTTGGATCTCGGAAAGGGTCATCGTATGGGGTTGCGTTAGATTGGCATATTTCGGACTGGTCGCCCTGATCTGAGCTAGTACATCTTCATACCGACTTGTAATGTCTACAAGCTCTTTTTTAATTGCTGTTGCCTCCTCCTCTGTATGCGAGCGACTGAGCAGGCGCATCTGTCGCTCTGCTTTGGTATTGAGCAATTGTTGGAGCTCGCGCTCGTGCAGCAACAGCACCGGATCGACACCCTGTCGAATGTCTGCCTGGGCCTCGTTCAATAGATCAAGCAAGACTCGCCCGCGAGACCTTTCACTCGCTCCGAAGGCTACAGTGTCATAGCCTGAGCCAGGATTCTGCCGGTGCATACGCATTAAGATTCCGATATATAGCTCGTAGTGCTGATGCGCGGAGGCAAAGTAGGATGCCTGTAGTTCCCGGCTGGCGACTTTGACGCGTTGCGTTTCAACTATATCTAACAGGGCCTTGGCCTGCTCATATGCCTCTGCAAGGTTGCCAAGATCGCGGTAAGCCCGAGCGATGTTGTGAAGTGTTTGTGCCTCTTGTGCGCGATCTTCTGAGGCCCGGCTGAGGTGGAGGGCTTGCTGATAAAACACGAGCGCCTTCTCCCTTTGTCCAGACCTCTCACTAATGGATCCGAGACCATTAAGCGTTGAGGCTTGTGCACGCAGGTCAGAAACCGCCTTGCTCAGTGAGAGCGCACGGCTCAAGTAATCGAGCGCCTTGTCTTTGTTCCCGAGCGAGTCAAAGACAATCCCCATGTCTCTCAGTGTGTAAGCCTCTGCTCTCTGATCACCGAGAGAGCGAGTTGCATTGAGCTTCTTCGTGTGATACTCAAGGGCCTTTTGATTATCTCCGAGTGAATAATAGACTTCACCAATCAAGCCTAAGGTAATCGCTTCGCTAGAGCGCCTGCCAGCCACTTGAAAGAGTTTCAAGGCCCTGCCGAAAAGCTCTACTGCCCTCTGGCGATCTCCCAGGGTTTCATAAATATATGCCATCCCATTGAGGGTAACGGCCTCGCCCGCGAGATCCCCCATCATTCGGAAGAGACGAATCGCCTGCGTATGGGTATCAAATGCCTTCTGCATTTCACCAAGCGAGCTATTTAGCAAAGCAATTGTCGTCAGCGTCTGAGCTTCCCCCCGCAGGTCTTTTGATTTGCGCCAAAGGAGCAATGCCTCATTGAACAATGAGAGGGATTTTTGCAGGTCGCCGGGATCACCATATGAATAGGCGATGTTCGTTAGCGTTTGCGCTTGACCGCGGCGGTCTTGGGATATTCGCCAGAGGTTCATGGCCTGATCGAAAGTGTTGAGCGCCTGCTGAAAATCGCTCAACAGGTGATAGACCAGGCCAATAGCATTTAAGGCTCGGGCTTTCCCCCGAATGAAGCCGACTTCGTTGCTGAGGGTGAGTGCCTGTCTAGCGTTATCCAGTGCGGCTTGCCAGTTTCCTAGATCAGCCTGGACTTCCGACAATGCATTGAGAATATCAATCTCCAGCTGCCGATCACCGGCGACCTTACTCAATGGAAGTGCCAGATTAAAGGAGGTCAGGGCAGCCGGATTTTGGCCGAGTGTCGCGTAGACATCGCCGATGCTTTTGAGCGCACTGGCTTCCTCGGCTCGATTATCGAGCCGGCGCCAGTAAGTCTGTGCCTGCTTATACTTCGCGATGCACTGCGTCAGCGATTTAAGTTGCCATTCTTCCCGCAGCCTTTCAGCCTCTGCGGTTGCTCGCTCAGCGGCGATCAGATAACCATCCCCCGCGGCCGGCCTTCGCACCGACTCAATCGTCAGTTGACAATGTGCCGCTTCTCCTTCTTCTTCGCGTGATTCAATGTCTAGGGTATATGTGCCTGAGAAGTCTGTAATGAATGTAAGGGGAGTCGGTCTGAATCGGCGAGTATTGAACTCATAGATCCTGTGATGTGATGGAGCCGACAGGCTCACCGAGAAGACAGCCCACTCCCCTTCAAAGATCACACGCACAAATTGGGCAGCAGAGAGTATGATCTGGAAAGATGTGCGTTTACCTGCGCCGACCTCCTGCCTAATCGTTTTTCCTGGCAATAAGTGAATGGGCTCTTGATTAGTGGTTACGGGCTTAAGCGCCGTCCCAAGGCTCGTTCCCGCTTCCCGGTTGTAGCGATGCGCAAACGAGCGGGGGCACACGTTTGCTAGCAGAACTATCAGCAAGATCAACCTGTATACGGTATGCCGGGGAAAGTTGGTCAACGAGAATCGACAATTCCCTGGTTGGAACATTGGTATCGCCTTATGTCAGTCTTTTATTCATCGTCAGCTAACAAGAGGATACAGTGTCAATACTTAGCGGTACGTCGAACAAACAATCAATACAGGAACATCCACTGCCCTAAGTTCTCTGACAACCTGACGGTGCGGGTGTTATTTACCACGAAAACTTCAGACAGTTCAACCTGATTGGCGGGGTGGATATTACAGATACCTGTTTCTAATGATGAGATTTTACTTTCGATGGTAAACCCGGGGTGAAGGGTGTACCCGCCAGTCTGGTCCTGGCATTGATCGTCAGGTGTGAATGCAACCTGAAGGGCGAGTGATTGTGCAAGCAATCCTCTCTGACAGGGGAGCCCGTGGGCCGCGTCGAACCTATCTCCCAGGCGGGGATTAACGACGCGTAGTCGCTACCCCTGCCAGAGAGGATTGCTTGTTTCGTAAGGTAGGCCAGAGACACGACTAGCGCATCAATCAATCGCCCCTTAGAGCCAGCCCCAGACATATCTAAGCCGAGATGCGCAAAGGGAGACAGATTGCTGGTCGATACTCCAACCACGAGCCCGGACGCTTCAGCGAGTCCTACTACTGCGGACAGCTTTTTTTGATGTGCCTGTTCCCTTCTTGGAAGACGCCCCCCTCAATGATTGAAGAGAACCACTCCTTTCAAGGTCTTTGGCGGGCTTCTTCTTGCTGCCGGCCTTGGCGGTCCTCAAAGATTGAAGCGTGCCATCTCTTGTCGATTCTTTTGTCGTCTTGCGTTCTGCCATTTGTTTCGCTCCTCTCATTCGTTACGTCATCCGCTACCCAGTCTGACTCTTTAACTCGCAACAGCTCACGCCGAGAGCGGGCAGACGAGCGGTGACTCATTAGACTAATCTAGAGCGCCTCGCGCGAAGCTACACACAACATATAAGTGACGATTCGGAAGAAATAATTTCATACGTCGAGTGAGTTTTCAGTATATGGGATTAGATAGCAGGAAAGTGCCTATGCGCTTTATGAGAGAATTACAACGCCATTCGATTGGGACTGGTCCCTACCCCGTATGCAGAGTAACTGATCGCCTGTAGCTTCCGTTCAGCGCCCTCTCATACGTGATTAGGGTCCCTAAGGCATTGAGCCGCTGACCAAGAAACAGACAGTACGCACCCGGGCCATGGACTACCAGGTGCACTTGCGAGGCCTGGTAATCGCGCTTGCACTCTCGGATCAGTTCCTTGGCATGGATGGCTAAAGCCATAGCATCCTTATCCGAGCGCAAGCTCCCATCCCCCGTCCCATCATTCGGTTCAGCGTAAATCAATGTCGAGAAAGTTTCAGGATACTGATTATAGAGTGCAACAACTTCATCTCTAGCGCTGCCGGTAATTGATAAAGCGATGAGAATATCCTGCTTGCGGCTGCCTTTTCTCTGTTTGGCCACTAAGATTTTAAACCCGCGCTTCGATGAACCAGCATCGGACCTCCACAGAACCGTCTTACCACGGGTGGGCTGTTCGGCGCGAAGGCTGTAGCCTCCGACCTCAGGAAACGTAGCCCCAACTGCGAGCAGCGCCGTTAGCGGTAACTTGCCCCGAAAATCTATAAAGGCTCCCTGACTATGCTTATCAAGCTCTTTCTTGGCTTTTTGAAGATCTTTAAATAAAGAAAGGTTCCAGGCTTGCTGGCTCGGAACTTTCCTGGTATCGCGACGGAAGTATTCCGTCCAGTCAAGCTCGACTGTGGGAAGGCAATCATACAGTCGTTTAACCCATCCATGAATCCATAAACCTACCTGTGGCTCGTCCGTTCTCTTCCCCTTACTACTGCGGAGTCCTTTGGCCCCGCGCCATTTTTTAGTCAATTGCGGAACAGGTATATGATCGAGAAACGACCTTGAGCCATCAACGCCTCTGCGGGTGAATAGTCTTGGATTGTTCTGGTCCGGCAACCGGTCGAGCTTAAGCAAGATATTGGCCATTCTATACGCCTGTTCTACTGAGTAGCCGAAACTTAATCCTCCATAGAAAGCCGCCGCAAAGCTGATGGCTGCGGAATCTCCCACAGGCTTTCGCATACCAATCGTGAAATCAATGGTCTGCGTAAAAGCCTGCACCTGGGCTTCGCTGTAGCAGGCATTTAGAAAAACCAGGCGGACATTATTTCTGAACATCTCGAACAGTTCCGCCAGTCCTTCTTTGGGAACCGAATGGCTATCGCCAGAACCATCTTCAAGGATGATCCCACTCTTGCCGCCATGACCGCTGAAGTGAACGATGTCTGGCTGGTGTTTGCGCAGCGCCCTGATCAACTCGCTTGTTGTGACCGCCCAGTGTTCGACGACCTCGAAGCGGTCGCGGTTTACTTCCAGCTCGATTTCGCGCTTGATCCGCTCGCATTCCTTTCCCAGTTGCAGGCGAAACAGATCGGTCGGTTCGGCGGCGAGAAAGAGGATTTTAATTTTCTTGCTCATCCTGTGATCTCCCAGATGGCCCTATCGCGATTGGCTTTCTGGATAACAGACCTTGCGCTGGCTGAAGACGCCCCGAATCTGACCGGCGGCGCAGTCTCCCGATCAACGTTCGGGAAGCGTTTTCGCATAGACGGTGGTCATCGCCAAACGCGGCTGATTATTCACAGGGCCTTGGACCCTGTATCGACTTCAATCCGCTAAGAGGTGCGTCTTATTTTGTGGTCCGGCAAAGCAAATATTGTCACTTTGCCTTTCGAAGTGTTCCCACTTTAATCTCGGCGAACAATAAAAGCAATATGTATATCGACTACAGGTCATGGTTTTTTAGACCCATCTCATTTCAAGAGGTTTTCTTTAGCTCCATGAAATTTTCTGCCCGGCGGGGTCACTATACCTGAATGAAATCCGATTAAATTTCCAGACGCCGGCTCGAATCCGTGTAGACGGTGATTTGCAGCAGGCGCTGACTTTTGAACTGTTGGTTCGCAACCTGTTGCGAAGGATTTCCTTATTAGCAGCGGTCCATGGAAGTGGGCGGCTGGACGTGAATTATCGAGCCTTGATTGAACAAGCATCGAACGTTCGGACAAGCGCGTCGGGTCTACACTGGCGAGATTGGGAAAGATATTCGAGCCGACAAAAGGTCAAGATGAACATGGGTGGCTTTGTTGGCACCATCGAATACGCTGGCGAAGAAATCCAGGAGTTTATCCCGCTCATTATCGCTGGCGAGATATTACACATCGGAACTGGCACAAGCTTTGGGTTAGGCAGATACAAACTTGTGGCCTGAGGATTTAAGCGAGTCAGAGTCCCTGTATGGCAGGGGCAGTATCCTATCGCGGCTTAATAGATGTGAGAGAAGATGTCAGAGTATGACCGGACGATCATTTTAGCCGCGCTTCTGTACGACATTGGCCGCTTTCGGGAGCGCACTGGCCGACCGCTATCCGTCAATGCTGACAAGGGGAACTCGGAAAGCCACCAGGGATTTGAGGCATTCAGTGCCCTGGTGATTGATGACCTTCCTGGACATTGGACGGCGATCAAGGACGACTTGCGAGCACTGGTATTGAATTTAAATCACCCCTCTTCAGCAGCTGAGAGGCTCTTGAAGCTGGCCCATGAAATAGCTACGAGTAAATGGGCGGATGTAGAGACTAATCTCTCCCAGCAGCATTCGAATGCAGAACCCGCTTTGCACAGAGGGGCACTAAGGGTAACGCTACCGAGCATGTCTGGCTCGAGTTACTCCAAACCTATTTGCCCGAACGCTATCAATCTGAAATGGCGCACGTCGTGGACAGCAATGGGGCCTTCAGCCAGCAAATCGATGTTGTGGTATTTGATCGACAGTATTCGCCCTTTATCTTTCATTATGAAGGCCAGCTCATCATCCCTTCCGAAAGCGTCTACGCAGTGTTTGAGGCCAAGCAATCTATTAACGCTCGCCATGTCGAATATGCCCAGGAAAAGGTGGCCAGCGTCCGTCGTCTTCACCGTACCAGCCTTCCGATCCCCTATGCCGGCGGCACGTACCCTGCAAGGCCATTGCCTCACATCTTCGGAGGTCTGCTAACCTTTGAGAGTGAATGGAACCCTGCTCTGGGTAAGCCCCTGACGGATGCGCTCAGTAGTGGGCCAGAGGGCCACCTTGACATCGGCTGCGTTGCTGCACATGGCACATTTACCTGCGACGCGAATGACTGCTACACCATCATAGTTGGAGGCAAACCTGCCACAGCATTCCTATTAGAATTAATCGCGCGTCTCCAGAGCAGCGCCACGGTGCCAATGATTGACATCCGCGCTTACGCTCGATGGCTGGCAAGCTGAGGCAGCGAGCTAGGCTTGCCGCAGCTCAGGCGCAAGAGAAAGCTCGAACCGATGGTGATTGTCAAAACCATCGGAGCCCCCGTACAGTAGTGCCGGCTTATCACCAGCCGAGACTGTCACAGTCATCAGGCTGGACTCGATCATTGACAACTGCATACATATGGATTTTTTGTAGTTCAAGAGCCAAGACTTATTGTTCGTAGCCGGTCATAGTAATCAAGCCGATGGTCCGTCCAGTTACAAACAATAGATCAGGATGGCTGGCTTTTGAACGGAAGACGCGATGGATAGCGGATTGAGACTCGCCTTTAATCTCCCTTAATAACATCCCACCGATTCTGTGAATCCTAGACTCGTCTAGTAGCTGGTTAACCGGATTAATTCTCTGGATGCGGCTGGCTGGGCCGCTGCCGGGCGATTGGGCCCGTTGTGGTATACTGCCCCCGATAAGCACAGATGACGGAGCGCCGGGCGATGACCATCACTTTTCCAGAACAGTTCAATATGGCGACCTACTATCTTGACGACCGCATCAAGGAAGGTCGAGGCGATAAGGTCGCCGTTTACTGCGAGGATCAGCGGTACACCTACGCCGACGTGCAGCGCATGGCGAACCAGGTAGGTAATCTGTTGCTCAGTCTCGGTGTTGAGATGGAAGACCGCGTGCTCATTGTCCTGCCCGATTCCATCGAATTCGTCGCCACATGGTTCGCCATTGCTAAGATCGGCGCGATCATCACTATGGTCAATACCATCCTGCCGGCCTCGGACTACGAATATTACCTCGATTACACACGCGCCAAGGTCGCCGTCGTCCACGTTTCTGTCATGGAGCGCTTTGCGCCCGCCGCTTCGCATTCGCGCCATCTGCGTCACACCATTGTTGTCGGCACGCAACAGTCGGGCAGCCTCGAAGGCATCACCGGGCGCTCGTCTATCATCTCTTACGAGCGGGCGACGGCGGCGGCGGCGGCTGAGCTTGCGACCGCGCCGACCTCGCGCGACGACCTGGCCATCTGGCTGTTTACTTCAGGCTCGACGGGACAGGCGAAAGCCGCCGTCCACATGCAACACGACCTGCCGTACAACACCGAGTGCTACGCCAAGCAGGTGCTGAAGATCACCGACCGGGACATCACGTTGTCTGTGCCGAAGCTCTTCTTCGGCTATGCGACCGGCACCAACCTGCTCTTCCCGTTTGCCGTTGGCGGCGCGACGGCGCTGTTTGCCGAGCGCTCGACCGCCGAGACCATGTTCGAGATGATCGAGAAATTCCGCCCGACCGTCCTGACCAGCGTGCCGACGATGATTAATGCCATGCTGCAAGTCGAAGGGGCGCGCGACCGCTATGACCTGTCGAGCCTGCGCTGCTGTCTGTCGGCGGGCGAAGCCTTACCGCCTGAGCTTTACCACCGCTGGATGGACGCCTTCGGAGTCGAGATTCTCGACGGCATCGGCTCGGCGGAGATGTTTCATATCTACATCACCAACTACCCCGGCGAAGTCGTGCCGGGCAGCCTCGGCCGCCTGGTGCCGGGGTACGAAGCGCGCATCGTTGACGCCGACGGGCGCGATGTCGCGGCGGGCGAGATGGGGACGCTTAGGATCAAAGGCGATTCGGCGGCGCTCTGTTACTGGCAGGCGCACGAGAAATCGAAAGCGACCTTCGCCGGCGACTGGTGCACGACCGGCGATCAGTTCGCCGTCGATGAGCGCGGCTATTTTTGGTACCGCGGGCGCACGGACGAGATGCTGAAAGTCGGCGGCATCTTCGTGTCGCCGACCGAGATTGAAAACTGCCTGCTTGAACACGAAGCGATACGCGAATGCGCCGTCATCGGCGCAGCCGACGAGCAAGGGCTGATCAAGCCGAAAGCCTTCGTCGTGCTTGCCGAAGGGTGCGCTGCTGGCCTTGAGATGGAGCGCGAGCTGAAGGATTATGTGAAGGCGCGGCTGGCAGTCTATAAGTACCCGCGCTGGATTGAATTCCGCGATGACCTGCCGAAAAACGAGCGCGGCAAGATGGATCGCCGCGCCTTGAAGCAATGAGCCGATGATGTTCGACCGGTTGAGTGACCTGTGATGCGAATCGGTGAGCCAAAAGACCCGGAACGCCTTGCCGAGCAGTTCACCGCGCTGTCGGATGACGAGCTTGTTGACATGATCAACATTCACCCGCAGCAGTACCGCGGCGACGCGCTGGCCATCGCCCGCGCCGAGCTGGTCAAACGCGGTTATCACCTGTCGCGAAAGGGCAAGGTCATTAAGCCGGCGAAAGAGCCGGAGAAGCCCGAAGCGGCGGCGCAACCGCCGGGCACGCTGCTCTGCTCGCGCTGCAAGAGCGAGCTGGAATACGCCGGCACGCGCCGCCTGAACGACGACAAGGAGATGAGCGTGTTGGGCGAGCTGGGCGAGATGTACAAGAATGGCGCGCATGAATTCCTGGACGTTTACATCTGCCGCAAGTGCGGCCATGTTGACCTGTTCGTTGACGGCATCGGCGAAGACTCTCGCCCTTATTGAGGGCGGCGGCGATATGCAAAGCGCGTTTCACCACCTGACCTGGAAAGAAGCTCAAGCAGCGCTCGGCGCGGGCGCGGTGATGATCTTGCCTGTCGGCTCGACCGAAGCGCACGGGCCGCACCTGCCGCTGGCGACCGACGTGATTATCTCGGAAGAGATGTCGCGCCGCGCCGCCGCTCGACTGCAAGCGCGGGGCATCTCGGCCTTCGTCTTGCCGCCCATCGCTTACAGCGTCACTGATTTCAGCGCCGATTTCGCCGGCACGATTTCGATTCGACACGAGACCGCGACGGCGCTCATTCGCGACATCTGTGTGTCGCTCTACAAACAGGGCGCGCGGCTCGTGGCCGTCGCCAACTCGCACCTTGAGCCCGACCACGTCGCTTCGATCCATGAAGCTATCGCCCAGGTGAAGCGCGAGACCGGGCGCGACGTCGCCTTTCCCGACAAGCGCCGCCGCCGCTGGGCCGCCCATCTCACCGAAGAGTTTCGGCGCGGCGACTGTCACGCCGGCTCGTACGAAACGTCGCTGGTGCTGGCGGCGCGGGCCGAGCTGGTGCGCGAAGCGGTGCGCCGCCAGCTTGAGCGCGTGCCGATTTCAATCGCCGAAAAGATTCGCGACGGCGCGCGGACGTTCAACGAAGCGGGCGGCGGCGAAGCTTACTTCGGCAGCCCCGCCGAGGCCACACCTGAAGAAGGCGAAGCGTCTTACGCCGCGCTCGCAGGGATGCTGGTTACCGCCGTGACCGAAGCCCTGGAGGAGGCCAACCCGTGAGCTACGAATGCGGGCGCGGCGAGTTCACGATCAGCACCACTGCATCGCGGCTCGACCTCAAGATGATTCACGACTTCCTGACGACTTCGTACTGGGCGGCAGGTGTGCCCGCGGAAGTGGTCAAAAGATCGCTCGAACATTCGCTGCCTTTCGGCGTCTATCACCGGGATCGGCAGGTCGGCTTTGCGCGCGTCGTCACCGATTACGCGACCTTTGCTTATCTCGCCGATGTGTTTATCATCGAAGCGTATCGGGGCCAGGGCCTGGCGAAGTGGCTCGTCGAAGTGATCGTCGCGCACCCGGACTTGCAAGGCTTGCGGCGCTGGATGCTGGCGACACGCGACGCGCACACGCTCTACGGCAAAGTCGGGTTCACCAGCGTCAAAGCCCCTGAACGCTGGATGGAACGCCACAACCCGAACGTTTATGCGAAGCCCCCGCTATCTTGATTCCCGACGAGCGATGACGGATGACCAAGAATCGCAAGCGACCCTCACCCGTTGCAGCAGACGTGAATGGCTCCGCGGCCAATCACACGACGATTAACCTGAACCCCGCACACTTGATCGCGCGGCTCGGCGAAGCCGCCGCGGCGCGGCGCATCACGGCGCTCAAGCAGAAAGCGGCGGCGATCCGCCAGGCCATCGAGGACAACAACCGGCACGACGAGTTGTTCAACGCCAACGGCGACGGCGTGCGCTTGCGGCGCGACGTTCTGAGCGCAGAGCTTGAGCAGGTGGTGGCGGCGCGCACCCTGGAGCGGGCGCGCTATTACTTGAAGCGGCTGGCGCGCGGCGTCGAAGATCGGCAGACGACGGCCATCAACGACATCAACCTACGGCGCTGGAAAGAGTATGACGAGGTGCTCACTGACAGCCTCTGGGTCGAGCCCCGGCGCGACACGGCGGGGGCGCACACGAGCGCCTACTGGGGCAATTTCATCCCGCAGATTCCGCGTCAATTGATGCTGCGCTACACGAAGCAGAACGACTGGGTGCTGGACTGTTTTCTCGGCAGCGGCACGACGCTGATCGAGTGCCGTCGCCTGGGGCGCAACGGCATCGGCATTGAGCTGAATACAGATGTCGCTCGCCAGACCAGGCGGCGCATCCGCGATGAAAGTAATCCGCACCACGTCCGCACCGAAGTCCTCAGCGGTGACGCGCGGCGTGTAAAACTGCGCCGCGCGTTCGACCGTATCGGCGTCGAGCGCGTGCAGATGGTCATCCTGCACCCGCCGTATCACGACATCATCGCCTTCTCGGATCGGGCTGACGATTTATCGGCGGCGCAAACGACCGAGGCGTTCTTGCGGATGTTCGGCGAGGTGATTGACAACGCCACGCCGCTGCTCGAAGACGGGCGCTATCTGGCGGTGATCATCGGCGACAAGTACGAGCGCGGCGAGTGGCAGCCGCTTGGCTTTCGCTGCATGGAAGAAGTGCTGAAGCGCGCCTACCGTTTGAAGAGCATCGTCGTCAAAAACTTTGACGCCACGCGGGCCAAGCGCGACCAGAGGCAGCTATGGCGCTATCGGGCGCTGGCCGGCGGCTTCTATGTTTTCAAGCACGAATACGTGTTGCTCTTTCAGAAGAAGTGAGGGGCTGAATCGATTGCTCAACCGCCGGCGCGACCGGCGCGTTCAGCAAACGTATCCCGCGCCAGCAGCGCCGCGCCGATGATGCCGGCGTCCTGGCCCAGTTCTGCCGCGACGATCCGCAAGCCCGTCGTGCATGGCTGCACGACGCTGCGCTGCACCTCTTCGCGGATTGGCGCAAGGATCAACTCGCCCGCCGCCATCACGCCGCCGCCCAGAACAACGACTTCGACATTCAGCAAGTTGATGACGCTGGCGATGGCGGCGCCGAGGATGCGGCCCGTTTCGCGCAGGACGCCGAGCGCCAGCGCGTCTTGCTCCATCGCCGCGCGCACGACGCGCTCGCCCGTGAGCATTCCTTCCATATCGCGCGCCAGGCTCGACAGCGAATAAGTCGGGTCGCTGAATAACTGCTCGCGCACGCGGCGCACGATGTTCGGCCCGGACGCCAGCGTTTCAAGACAGCCCGTGCTGCCGCAGCCGCACTCGATGCCGTCGAGCACGACTTTGAAATGGCCGAACTCGCCGGCAAAGCCGCGGCTGCCGCGCTGGATCTGGCCGTCGAGAATCAGCCCTGCGCCGATGCCCGTGCCCATGGTAATGAAAAACACATCCCGGCAGCCGCGCGCCGCGCCCCGCCGCCACTCGCCGTAAGCCGCCATGTTGGCGTCGTTATCGATGATGATCGGCAGCCCCGTCGCCGCTTCCAGCTCGTGGTGGATGTCGAATGACGAAACATCAACGAGGTTGGGGTTGGCTTCGACGCGCTGCGTGCTGCGATTGATGAGCCCGGCCCAGCCGATGCCGGCGGCGGCGGCCTGGTTCGCCGCCCCTTCGGCGGCGCGCAGTTGATTGATGACCTCGATCAACTGATCGATGAAGACGCGCGGGTTGCTGACTTCCGAAACGATGCGCGCCTGCTCGATGATCGCGCCGTCGGCGCCGATGATCGCGCCGCGAATCGTGCGCCCGACGTCGAGGCCGAGGTAGTAACGGTTTGAATCTCCTGTGCTCATCGCTTTGATCGTTCCTGCCAACGCCTTAGATTTTCATGGCTTGGCGCTTCGCGCCGGCGATTTTAGATTTTGGATTTTGGATTGGCAGAATGCGACACGTTCACCCCAAGTCCACTTTCCCCTAATCCAAAATCCAAAATCTAAAATCCAAAATTTCAGGTGGTGGCTGCCGCGTGGGCGCCGGCCTTTTTCAAGCGGCTCAAGGCCCAGCGGGCTTTGGCGCGCACCCCTTCGTCCTCGTCGTTCAAGCGCTTCTGCAAGGCATCGTAAGCCGCCGCGTCGCAAATCTGCCCGAGCGCTTCGGCGGTGGCGAATCGCACATTGCCATTCGTCTCTTCAAGCAAGGGGATCAGGTCGCCGACGGCGCGGGTCTCGCCCAACCGGCCCAGCGCCAGCGCCGCTTCGCAGGCGACGAACTTGTCGTCGCTGTGCAACAGCGCGACCAGCACCGGCGAGATCGTGCGGTCGCCAATCAGGCCCAGCACCTTGGCCGCGAAGCGCGCCGTCAGGTGATCGTTCTCGTCAATGGCGTCGTTGAGCAGGCGGATCACCGGCCCGGCGGCCTGCTCGCCGAGGGCAACAATCGCCTGCACGGCTTCGGCTTTCACCTGCAAGCTCTGGTCGCGCAGCGCCTCGATCAGCGCCGCGAGCGCCCGCGGGTCATGCGAAAACTTCAAGGTACGGACGGCGTCAACGCGGATGGCTTCGTTATCGTCCTTCAGCAACTGTGTCGGGTCAACCGGCGTCTGCCCGCCCGACACCCCGGCGATGATGCGGTGCGAGATGCGATCCTGAATCGCCAGCGCGTCGGTCGAATCCGCATCGATCTTCTCGCTCCAGAGGATGCCGCCGTTCGCCGCGTCCACCAGTTGCGCCGTCACCCGCAGCCGCTCGCCGGCTTTCAGAAAGTTGCCCATCAGCACGGCGTCGGCGCCCAGCTCGGCGCGCACCTGCGCCGGGTCAACCGCCGTGTTCTGATACTTGGCCACACGGCTCGATGGGATCACCGTGACCGTCTTCACTTTTGCCAGCTCCGTAATCAGGCTGTCGGCCAGCGACATGCCATAGAAATCGGCCTGCGCATCACCGCTCAGATTGCGGAAGGGCAGCACCGCCAGTTGCCGGCGCGGCCCGCTCATCAGTGAAAAGTCCTGGCTGACGGCCTCGCGCGGCGACGGCAGCGAAACATGGCTCGGGTGCGAGTCGACCGGCAGGTTGCGTCCGAACAGGCGATTGACGAAGGCGCTGATCGAGCCGCGCCCGCCCTGCTTCTTCGGCGTCACAAAGGGCGTGACGATGCCGTCGGGAACGCTCGACGCGCCCAGGCGCACGGCGATGCTCAACCGCTGCAAGTCTTCGAGCATCTGCTGCATGGTCTGGTAACGCTCGCCCGGCTTTTTTGCCAGCGCCAGATCGATGATGCTTGATAGATCAGGCGGCAGCTTATCGTTAACCACTTTGGCCGGCTTGAACGGGTCATGAATCACCGCGTGCATCAGGTCAACATTGGTCTGTCCCTTGAACGGCAGGCGACCGGTCGCCATCTCGTATAGCACGACGCCGAACGAGTAGATGTCGCTGCGGTGGTCGGCACGCTCGCCGCGCGCCTGTTCCGGCGACATGTAATTCGGCGTGCCGAGCGGTGAGCCGACGCGCGTCAACTCTTCCGTCTCGCTCTGCGCGGCGCGCTCTTTGTCCGAGAGCAGCTTGGCCAAGCCGAAATCGAGTACCTTGGCCTGGCCGCGCGGCGTGACGATGATGTTCGATGATTTGATGTCGCGGTGGACGATGCCTTTGGCGTGTGCGGCGGCGAGCGCGTCAGCGACTTGCAGGGCGATTGAGAAGAGACTGTCGAGGTTGAGCGGGCGGCCATTGATGACGCGCTTGAGCGTCTTGCCCTGCACGTACTGCATGGCGATGAAGTACTGATTATCGACTTCGGCGATCTCGAAGATCGTGCAGATGTTCGGGTGATCGAGCGCCGACGCCAGCCGCGCTTCGCGTAGAAAGCGGCGGCGCGATTCGTCTTCGGCAATCAGGTCGGGGGCCAGCAGTTTCAAGACGACGGTGCGGTCGAGCGTCGTGTCATAGGCTTTATGCACTCGGCCCATGCCGCCCGCGCCGAGTTCTTCTTCGAGCCGGTAGTGTGAAATCGTCGTTGCCATCGGTGCAGCTCTGATGAGAGAGAGATGATCCGCCTGATCTGCAAGGTTATGCTTTTGCCAGACGTTGTCAAGGTGAAACCGGGATCGGCTCAGCCAGACGGCCTGGACAGCGAAGGATCGCCGCGCTCGCGGCGGTAAAGCGAAATGCCGGCGTGGAGCGCGCCGCGCAGCTCGGTTATTCCCCCTTTGAGCGCGTGACGGCTCCAGTAAACCAGCGTCGCCAGATGCAGCGCGGCGTTCGTCATGCGCAACGATTGCAGCAACGGCGAAGTGGCGTCGGCGGTGATCTCGTGGGTGTGCAGCAGCAGGTTGGCAAAGACCGCCAGCGTCAACAGAGCGAAGACGACTTTCTGATGGCGCAGCGTCAGGCCGGTCAGCAGCAGCAGCGGCAGCGCCTGGACCAGATGATTCTCATGCATGCGGACGGCGAAGACGAAGAAGATCAGGCCGATGTAAGCGAAGGGCTCGGCGGTCAATCGCGCGAGTGGCGTGCGCAGCGTTTTCGCGACAACCACCACGTAGAAGCCGGCGAAGATCAGCAAGCCTGCGGCAAAGTAGCTCAGACCATAAAAGAGCGGCGCGTGGTCAGACAGCCACCTGGGGTTCAGCCCTTGCAATGTCGTCACCAGCCACCACAGGTTATGCGCGTTGAGCGAAACAAAGGGGTGCGCGTGAGTGGCGATGCGGATCATACTGACGATGGCATGAGGGCTCGTCAGCAGAAAGGGCAGCAACACGATCACCGTCGCCGCCGTTGCCGCAAGCATTGATTGCAGCCGCTGTCGCATCGTCGCATTTAGCAGGGCGATGAGCAGGATCACCGGCACGATGACCGCTGGCTGCGGCTTGGCCAGCAAGGTCAGGGCGAGCGCCGGCAGACAGAGCGCGGGCCGGCGCTCCAGCAGAAAGACGACGGCCAGCGCCAGAAAGAAACAGTGAATGGCGTCGGGCTGTGCCCACATCGCCCCATCGAGCAGCACCGCCGGGTTGAAGGCGTACAGCCCGGCGCACAGCCAGGCTTGCCGGTCGCCGTGCCGCCGCCGCACGAACCAGAAAAGCAGAGCGGCAAGCAGCAGATCGAACACGAAGATCGGAATCTCGATCAGGTAGTTGAGCGCGAGCGAGTCAACCGGGACGTCGCGCCATCGGCGTATCTCGGCGAAGCCCGGATCGAAGGTCTGATAGACATAGCCGGCGACGGCGTAGAAATAGACGGGGATCGGCGGGTAAGGGACAGGAGCTTCGCGGTTGGCGCGGTCGCCTTCCGTGGGATCATAGAAACTCGGCAGCCCGAAGCGCACGATCTTTTGCGCCGAGCCGATATAGTCGCGCCGGTCGGGGCGATTCAGGCGCACAGGCACCAGCGCCAGGCGGACGCCGAGCGCGATGAGCAACAACAGGGCGAGCTTCCAGCCCAGCGCCTGCCGCGACGCAGACGCAGACACGGCCTCGCGGCTTTGCGCGAGGTTTTCGCTCGAATGTGATTCAACCATGATGATTCAGAATGACCCTGATGCCAATGCGGCGCATTCTATCACAGCGCTTAACAAGCGGCCTAGATCGGTTGTCGCTTGCCTAGGGTCTATTCATTCTCCGGACTTAAACCGCCAAGACGCCAAGACCGCCAAGAGAACGCCGAACTTTTCTTGGCGGTCTTGGCGTCTTGGCGGTTCATCCCCAATGGTTATTCGAGAATGAATAGGCCCTGGTCGATTGCCTGCGGCATGTTGACAGCCGCCGCCGCCGCGCCGCCTAATACATCTGATGTCTGGTGCGCTCTACGTCATCGCCACGCCGATAGGCAATCTCGAAGACATCACCCTGCGCGCCTTGCGGCTGCTCGGCGAAGTCGATCTGATCGCCTGCGAAGACACGCGCCACACGCGCAAGCTGCTGGCGCATTTTCAGATCGCGACGCCCACCATCAGCTATCACGAGCACAACGAGCGTCAGCGCGCCGCCGAGCTGGTGGCGCGCCTCGCCGCCGGCCAGCGCATCGCGCTGGTTTCCGACGCCGGCACGCCGCTGGTTTCAGACCCCGGCTACCGTATCGTGCAAGAAGCTCTCGCCGCCGGCGTTCAAGTGGTGCCAGTGCCAGGCGCGTCGGCACTCGTTGCGGCGCTGGCGGCCTCAGGGCTTCAGACCGACGAGTTTTACTTCGCAGGCTTTCTCCCAGCCAAATCATCGCCACGCCGAGCGCGGCTCGCCGCACTGGCCGAGATCAAGGCGACGCTCGTTTTTTACGAAGCGCCGCACCGCATCAACGCAACGCTCGCCGACGCGCGCGCCGTGCTCGGCAATCGTCATTGTGTGGTGGCGCGCGAGCTAACCAAGCTGCACGAAGAGTTTTTGCGCGGCCCGCTCGATGAAATGATCGACGTGATGCAATCACGAGAGGTGCGCGGCGAACTCGTGCTGCTCGTCGGCCCTCTAATCGAAGGCGCGGCGGCGACCGTCAATCAAGAGGCCGCCGGCTCGATTGTCGAAGAAGTCGCGGCGCTGATGCGCGACGAAGGCTTGGAGCAAAAGGCGGCGCTCAAGCGCGTGGCGCGCGCCCGCGGCCTGGGCAAGAGCGAAGCTTATCGCCGGCTGCTGGCCGAGCGCGCCGCGCAAGAAGTCATACCCGGAGATGTAAAATAGAATTTATGGATGTTCGCAGGTTTGTTTTCACCTTCATCGCAATCATCGTGCTGTCGCCCTCGGCGCTCGCGCAATCGGGCGGCGCGGCCAGCAATCAAACCAACCGCGCTGCTGGGCGCGGCGAGTACGGCGTTAATCTAACCTTCGCGGTTTTCCAGTACGACCCGCAGCGCTCGCCGGCGCTTGAAGAGATCACCCGGCTCAACAGCAGCTATTCGAGCGCCGACGAAGAACTGGGCTACCTCAAGGACAAGCACAAGCTCGATGAGCTGGCCGTGCGCCACGCGCGCACCGTAGGGCTGCGCACCGCCGAGACCTTCAACGACGCCGTGCTGCTCGGCCCAGAGTACATGACGCTGACGATTACGCCGAGCGAAGTGATTCGCGGCTCAATGAAGCTCGACGTCCGTGTGCGCTACGCCAACCGCCCATTGCTCGACGTCAAGAACATCGAGCTAGACAGCTACGAGACGGTGCTGCTGCGCGGCGGCAAGGGTATGTTCGGCGTGAAGTATTATATCGGCGCCGGTGGCGCGCAGCAGAGCGCACCCATTGAGCGCGCTCTGCTGGTGTCGGTGACGCCACAGATCGTCCCGCTGACGAATTTGCGCAACCGGCCTGAGCAGTTGTCGCACCCGGTAGATGAATTTGGCCGCCCGGTCGAGATGAAAGAGGGCGACCGCTTCACGCCGCCGGTGGCGGTCGAGCGCGTCGCGCCAAAATTCGAGAGCGGGCAAGCGGTTCACGGCTCGGTGCTGCTCGCCTGCGTCATCACCCCCGAAGGCAAGGTCACCAATGTGCGAGTCATCCGCTCGATTGACTCGTTGATTGATGACCGCGCCATGCAAGCCTTCCGGCAATACAAGTTTTCGCCGGCGCTGCTGAACGGCCAGCCGGTCTATGCCACCTTCCGCGAAGAGATCAGCTTCGCGTCGCCGCCGCAGCTTGAGCCCGAACCGGCCCAGAAGCAGGAGCAGAAGAAGAAGACCACCCTGCCGTTCCCGCGCCGCCGCTTTCCCTTCCCGCTGGCGCGGCCCTGAGACGATAGCGGCACAGCCGGTGGCCCGTGAGCGCCGGCTGTGCTACGCTTGATGGCGCTTCATCCCGATCTTCCTGCCAGCCTTTCGCGCTGGCTGAGTGGTGATCGCGGCCTCGCGTTGAATGGTTCTACCCCTGAGGTTGACGCGCTGGCGCCTCGGTTACCAAGAAGGAGTCATGATGAAAACCTTTCACAGGCGGGCCTCTCTGTTCCTGATCTTCATGCTTGGCGCGCTCGCGCTTGTCCCGGCGACCCCGACTGCGGCGCAGCGCCTCGCCGGGCGTCTTGATGGCACGTTCGGCGCGGGCGGCGTCGTGACGCTCGACGTGCAGGGCTTGGACGACGAAGCCGCCGGGGTGCTCGTTCAGCCGGATGGCAAAATCGTCGTCGCCGGACGCAGCGGCTCGAACATCTCAGAGTTCGTCGTCGCCCGCTGCCTCGCTGACGGGTCGAGAGACGAAAGCTTCGGCGATCTCGGCAGAGCGCGGATCGCCATCAGCGGCCTGTTCAGTTATGGGAAGGCTCTGGCGCGCACGCCCGACGGTAAGCTGATCGTCGGCGGTGACGTGCTGTTGAGCAATGGCAGCCAGCAGGTGGCGCTGGTGCGGCTGAACGAGGACGGTCAACTCGACACCAGCTTCGGCACAAACGGCATGACCGTCGCTGATGTCGCCGCCAGCGACAACGTCAAAGATAAAAAGCCAAGGGAGGATTGCTGATGCTGGTTCATTCGGTTTACTTCTGGTTGAAAGAAGGACTATCCGCCGAAGAGCTTGAAGATTTCCTTAGCCAGTTGCGAGCGATTGCCGCTATCGACAGCGTGCGCCAGGCGCACATCGGCGTGCCCGCGGACACCGACCGTCCGATCATAGAGCGCAGTTACAGCTATGGCATGGTCCTGCTATTTGACGACCAGCAGGGGCACGACGTTTATCAGGTACACGAAACGCACGACCGCTTCCGGCAAGAATGCTCGCGCTACTGGACACGCGTGCTGATCTTTGATGTGACAGGTGACGGGAAGGAAGTGATGAGTTGAAAGTGATGAGACCGCGACAAGGGAGATAGGGTAGATCGTATGGCAGAAAAAATCATTGCTCCTTACGGCTCGTGGAAATCGCCGATCACCGCCGACTTGATCGTCGCCGGCACCATCAACCTGAGCGAAGTGGCGCTCGACGGCAGCGACATCTACTGGATCGAAGGCCGGGCCGCAGAGCGCGGGCGCAACTGCATCGTGCGGCGCGCGCCCGACGGCACCACCGAGGACATCACACCGCCGGCGTTCAACGCCCGCACCACGGTTCACGAATACGGCGGCGGCGCTTACGCGGTGCTGAACGGCATCGTCTACTTTTCAAACTTCAGTGACCAGCGCCTCTACCGGCAAGCCCGCGGTGCCGAGCCGCAGCCCATCACCACGACAGAGAAGATGCGCTATGCCGACGGCGTGATCGATGCCAGGCACAACCGCATGATCTGTGTGCGCGAAGACCACCGCCAGTCAGATCACGATTGCCTCAATACCCTCGTCAGCATCAACCTTGACGGCGACGACGCCGGCACGGTCTTGGTCGAAGGCAATGATTTTTACTCGTCGCCGCGCCTCAGCCCGGATGGCCGATGGCTGGTGTGGCTGGCGTGGAATCACCCGAACTTGCCGTGGGACGGCACAGAGCTATGGCTTGCTGAAATCAACAATGACGGCTCGCTTGGCGAGCGGCGGCGGGTTGCCGGCGGCGTGCGCGAGTCGGTCTTTCAACCCGAATGGTCGCCCGACGGTCGCTTGCATTTCGTCTCTGACCCCACAGGCTGGTGGAACCTTTATCGTTATGACGATGGGCGCGCGGAAACGCTCTGCGAGATGCCCGCCGAGTTCGGCATGCCGCAATGGGGTTTCCGCATGGCGACCTACGGCTTTGCTTCTGCCGAGCAGATCGTCTGCGCTTTCAACGAGCAGGGCAACTGGCGGCTCGGCTTGCTCGACACCAACACGCGGCGGCTTGAGCCGATGGCGGCGCCGTACACAGAGATCAACAGCCTGCGCGTCAGCGGCGACCGCGTCGTCTTCTGCGGCGGCTCGCCTGCCGCGACCATGGCGGTTGTCGAGCTTGATCTGACGACGCGAGCGAGTACCGAGCTGCGCCGCTCCGGCACGATTGAGGTGGATGCGGATTATCTATCGCTCCCTGAAACCGTCGAATTCCCAACCGCGGGCGGGCTGACGGCCTTCGCCTTCTTCTACGCGCCGCGTAATCGAGATTACGAAGCGCCCGCGGGCGAGAAGCCGCCGCTGATTGTCATCAGTCATGGCGGGCCGACCAGCGCGGCGACGACGACGCTCAAGCTCAGCATTCAATACTGGACGAGCCGCGGATTTGGGGTGCTGGACGTGAACTATGGCGGCAGCACCGGCTACGGTCGCGCTTACCGCGAGCGGTTGAATGGCAACTGGGGAATCACGGACGTCGAAGACTGCATCAACGGCGCGCGCTTTCTGGTCGAGCAAGGCAAGGCCGACCGCGAGCGCCTGATCATTCGCGGCGGCAGCGCCGGCGGCTACACGACGCTGGCGGCGCTGACGTTCCATGATTTCTTCAAAGCCGGCGCCAGCTATTACGGCATCAGTGACCTTGAGTTGCTCGAACAGGATTGCCACAAGTTCGAGTCGCGCTACAACCACAGCATGATCGGCCCCTACCCGGAGAGTCTGGAGCTTTACAAAGCGCGCTCGCCGATTCACCACACCGACCGCCTCTCCTGCCCGATCATCCTTTTTCAAGGGCTCGAAGACAAAGTGGTGCCGCCGAATCAATCCGAGATGTTGTATGAAGCGGCGAAAGCCAAAGGCTTGCCGGTGGCCTATGTCGCCTTCGCCGGCGAGGCGCACGGCTTTCGGCAAGCGGCCAACATCAAGCGCACCCTTGAGGGCGAGCTTTACTTTTATTCGCGGGTCTTCGGCTTTGATGCGGACGTCGAGATTGACCGCGACTTTATTGACCGCCTTGAAAACTTCCCCGTTGCATAACGCCCATCCGCAGCCGGCGAGCCAGGGCGAAGGGCAGGATCAGCAGCAAGGGAATCAGCAAGACGAAGACCGCATGCTCCCAGAAGTCAGCGCCCTGGCGGTATGCGCCATTCGCTAGCGGCATGCCTAAGGCGGTTGCGTAATAGACCGCCAGCGGGAATAGAGACTGCCGCCACAGGCCGCGACTCTTTTCCGCATTCATCTTTTCGCCAATCACAAACACCAGCAATAGAAAACCGAAGTAGACGACGATGCCTTCGGCGCGGTGCAGCGCTTCGGGGCTCAGGCCGGCGACTGGCTGTCGCCGCGCCAGCCGCAAGGCGATACTGATGCGCGCGGCGTTGGCGATCAATGTCGTCACATAGGCAATCAGCGCCGCCGCAGGGATAAACGCCCAGCCGCTGCCCTGCGCCCGGTCTCGCCAAAGCCTGCGCACCGCGAGCATCAAGAAGGCCGCGATCAAGAAATTAATCCCGGCGCAGGCAGGCGCGATCAGGAAGCGGCGATCCTCGCTGAGATAGCCCGCATGCGGCTCGAACTCGAACGACGTGCCGCTGACGGTCTCGACCAGCAGCGTCGTCGGAGCCAGCACCCACCGCAACTGATCGGCGCTCGCCTGCGCGTAATAGAGCTTGAGCGCCAGGACGCAGAGCAGCACGATGGCCCACTGCGCGACCTGGCTCCATGTCAATTTCAGTTTCATACAAGCCGCCGCCTGACGATCATCAACAGGGCGATCAGCATGGTCGCCGCCATCAGCCAGATCAACTCCGGCTCATCGCCGCTCTGTGTGCCGCTGACTGCTAGATCGCTCACGCCTTGCGGCAGCGGCAGCGGTTGATCTACGTCTTCAGCCGACCCTTGCGTATTCCTGACGACTTCGCGAACCGCGATGAACGAGGTGTAAGGCGTCAACAGGTTGTACCGCAAGCCGAGGGCGGTGACGGCGCTGATCCGCTCTGCGTCTAGCTCGCCGGAGCCGTAATCAGACAGCTCAGCGATTCGCGACCGCGCCCACAGGTAACGCAAGGCGCGGTTGGCGTCATCCGGCTGCGTTGCCGCGATCTCTACGCGAGTCGAGTATTCTCCCTGCCCTGTCTTGCCGCGTAACTCAAACGTTCCGCCGACTGGCCCGCGCCACTTGCCGAAGAGGATGACCGGGCGCTGCGCGAACAGGTCAGGGACGTGTGACGGCTGCACATCATAGATATCAAAGCCGCTGGCGCTGAATTGAATGTCGGTTAAGACGGGGCTCTGAATATAGTCGCGGAACTTGTTCGCTTGCGCCCCGGCTTCTTCCGCCTGAGTGACGACGAAGGCTTCGCCGAGGCCGGCTTTGGCGACGCCTTCGATGAGATAGCGGTTCACCGACGAGCCGATGCCGAAGGCGAAGACGTTGCACTGAGCGAGGTGATCGCGCACGTAATCGAAGACGCCCTTCTCGCCCGAAACATAACCATCGGTCACCAGCACGACGCTGCGCGAAACGTCCGCCTGCCGTGGGACCGTCATGGCTTGTTGAATGGCCGCGAGTAGCTCGGTGCCGCCGCCGCCGCGTTGCTGTTCGATCAAGCCAATCGCTTTCGAGATGTTCTCAGGGTCTGCCGGCAGCGAGCGCTCGGAAAGCACGGCGGCGTCGCCGGCGAACAACACGACATTGAAGAGGTCCGTGGGCCGCAACTGCCCGATCAGCTCGCGCAGCAGGACCTTGGCCGTATCGAGCGGGAAGCCGTTCATCGAGCCCGATACGTCAACCACGAAAATGTACTCGCGCACAGGAATGTCGGCGCTGGCGACGCGCGCCGGCGGCTGCGCCATGTAAAGGAAGAAGTTCTCGTCCTTGCCTTGATAGAGGATAAGGCCCGAGGCGATCTGCTCGCCGGCCAGCCGGTAGCGCAGGATGAAGTCACGATTCCCCTGCGCCGGGTCAGAGTCGTCCAACGTCAGCCGGGCAATGCTCGGGCTCTGCCATTGCGGAACAACGGTGTGCGACGCACAGCTCAAGTCGCGTATGGGAACGCCGGCTGAAATTCTCGCCGACAGGTGAAACCCGCTCGTCGGCGTGACGCCTTGCCTGAGGTATGGGGATTTCACAAAGCGGTCTTCAGGTGACGCGCTCGATTCAGGCTGCGCCGAGTAGCGCGGCCCGACGACCGTCGGGAAGACCACTTCATAGACGCCGTCGGTCGGCACCAGCAGCTCGGTATAGCGCAGCTCGATCTCGACCTGATCGCCGGGCATGATGTTGGCGAGGCTCATCGAAAAGACATTGGGCCGATCTTCTTCGAGCAGCGAGGCGCTTTTGCCTTGCTGTTTGGCCACCTCGAATTCCTGTTTGGCTTTGTCGCGCTCTTTGATCTTGGCGACGATCACTTGATCGCCGATCTGCATGCGCATGGCGTAGACGGCGGCGCGCGTCGAGGCAGGGAAAACGTAGCGCGCATTGATGGGCCGCGCGCCTTCGTTGCGATAGGTTTGCCGTACCGTGACGTCGGCGATGATGCCGGAAACGTCTATCTCGACGTGCGTGTCTTTGAGCGGCAGGCGATCAACGCCAGGGTCTCCCTGCACGAAGAAGTACGGCGACAGTGTTTGATCTTTCGGGTTCTGCGCGGAACCGGGAACCGTAAAGACGGCGAGCGCAATCAGCAGCAAACAGAAATTCCTGACCTTGGGTTGCATAAACACACCTCCGCTCACACAGGCAAACCGCGTTGCCCGCCGGTTTGTCGAGGGCCGGCCCTCTTTGGCTTATAGGCTGAGCCTACGGACAATCTCAGACCGAGGGCGTTGCCTCGATCTTTGACGCAGCCGCACTGTAGGAAACCGCCATCGCAATGGCTGCGCCGAATCACTTCAACGTGACGGTGGTTGGCTTCTCACCGAGCGCGTTAGATGTAGACGCGGCGAAGAGGTTGCCCGCCTTGCTGCGGTGAGCGATCAGAGGGTTTGAAAGAGGATGAGCGGCGACGCTAGCTCAAGCTGCCGCGCCCGACAGGTTAATCGAACGTGATGCCTGCATAGATGTCGGCAATCAGCATCTGATTGTTGATCGAGGTGAGGTCAAGCGATGCCTTCAGGTCGCTGAAGTCCTGGCGCAGCCAGCGGCGGCCCTGACGATGGTATCGAGTGATGTGCGGTGCGTCCTGGGCAACGATCAGATATTCCTTGAGACTCGCAAGCTTTTGGTAGGCGTCCCGTTTCGCCGTTTTATCAAACTGCTCGGTGCCGGGCGAGAGGACTTCGATGACGAGAATGGGATTGGTCAGCGCGTCAATGCCGCTGATGTTGACAAAGACCGGCTTGCCGTAGACGACGCTGGCATCAGGGTAACGGTAAGGCGGTAACGACGGCGTTTGAATCGGCACAGCGCCACTGAATGCTCGGCAATTCTGGCCTTGCACTAAGCTTGTCAATTTGAGGAAAAGATTGTCGCTGATTGTGTAATGGCGCGCGGTGCCGCCACTCATGCAGAGGATGTCGCCATCCCAGTATTCGTAGCGCGCGTCGCTGGCATGTTCGAGGGCAAAGTATTCCTCCAGCGTGTAGTGGTGGCGCGGAAAATCTTTCGGGTATGCGGCCATCATCAGGATTATCGTATGACCAGTCGCGAGCTTGTCAAACAAACTTCAAAACCATGCTTGACACGCGGTGACGAGCAAACTTACCGGCGAGTGGAGCCCAACCGATTTCGACGTGGTGGCATTCGCCGGCAAGTTCGCCCGTATCAGTCACGGCTCAGAGCTTCTTGAGGATGGCTTTCCAGCGCGTCCAGGCTTCGTCGTGCGCTTTCTTGTTCGCCTCCTTGTTGGCATCGGTTGCGGTCGGGTCTTCGCCCGAGCGCATGAAGCCGTGGCCTGCGCCTTCATAGGTCACCGGCTCGTACTTCTTGCCTGCCGCTTTCATCAGGTCCGTGCTCTTGGCCACCGTCGCCGTCACTCGCGCATCGTTGCCGCCATAGAAGCCATAGACCGGCGCTTTGATCCGGGCGATGGCTTCGGCATTGTCCGGGCCTGTGCCGTAGAAGACGAACGCCGCGACAAGGCTGGGCCGGTTGGTGGCAAAGCGGAAGGTCTGGCTGCCGCCCCAGCAGAAGCCCCCTACCGCGACCTTGCCATTGGCCGCCGGCAGCTTGGCGACGAAATCGGCCACCGCCTGCAAGTCCGCCGTCACCTGATCCGCAGGCAGCTTCTGGACCGCCTGGGTGACAGCGCCGCGGTCGGCAAATTCGCTCGACCCGCCGCCCTGCGGCCCCATGCCCGACAGCAAGTCGGGGGCAATAGCGATGTAACCGGCTTCGGCCAGTTGATCGGCGACGCCGCGCACCCAGTCCGATAGGCCAAAGATTTCATGAATGACGACCACCGCCGTCGCTTTCTTCTTCACTTCGGGAAAGACGATGAACGCGTTGACGGTGCGGCTGCCCTGCTTGACCTGCACCCATTCCTGATGGCGCGGCGACTTGTCGAGCTTCTGCTTGGCCCAGTCCTGCGCCATCATCGAAACCGTCATGTGCTCGGCGTGGGCGGCGTGCGAGTCCTGCGCGTAGGCCGCGCCCGCCGCCAGCAACACCCCCACGACAACAACGAAAGCCTTTCTCATTCTGATCTGCCCCCTTCAAAAGAATCCGGCATCTTTGAGCATCAAAGTCATCGCTGCCACGCAACACTCGATGGCCGGGGCCTGGCGCCGCCGAAAGCCATCGAGGCCACTGATTGCCTGGCATCGCGCATCCATTCTATCATCGGGGTTGATTTCACGCCCGTCGCGGCTTACTGTCTTCAACAGCGGCCTGCGCAGATTCATCTGGAGGAGAAGTCATGGCGGAATACGACCGCATCGAAACCAAGATCATTCACGCCGGCGAAGTCTCGCCGCGCATCCACGGCGCGGTGGCCATGCCGATCTTTCAATCGGCAATGTTCGAGTACGCCGGCGAGACCAGTTATCACGACATCAAATACATTCGCCTGAACAACACCCCGAACCACCAGGTGCTGCACGAGAAACTGGCGGCGCTCGAAAACGCCGAAGCCGCACTGGTCACGGCAAGCGGCATGGCGGCGATTTCGACAACGTTGCTTACAGTGCTTGGGGCAGGCGATCATCTGCTGGCGCAGGATTGTCTCTACGGCGGCACGCACGACCTGCTGACCAAAGACTTCGCGCGCTTCGGCCTCAGCTATGACTTCATCGGTGACGACCCGGATTCGTGGGAAGCCCGGCTGCGGCCCAACACCCGCGCCATCTACGTCGAAGCCATGACGAACCCGACCTTGCAGGTCGCCGATCTGAAGGCGGTCGTGCGTTTTGCCAAAGCCCACGGCCTGGTGACGATCATTGATAACACCTTCGCCAGCCCGATCAACTTTCGCCCGGCAGAGGTTGGCTTTGATCTCTCGCTGCACAGCGGCACCAAATACCTGAATGGCCATTCGGACATCGTCGCCGGCGCGGTCGTCGGCAGCCGCGACTTAATCGAAAAGATCACGCACAAGCTCAACCACCTGGGCGGCTCGATGGACCCGCACGCCGCCTTCCTGCTGCATCGCGGCATGAAGACGCTGGCCTTACGAGTGCGCTATCAAAACGACAGCGCCTTGCGGCTGGCGCAGTTTTTGGAGAAGCACCCGCGGGTCACGCACGTCAACTACGCGGGGCTTGAGAGCCACCCGCAACACGGTCGGGCGCGCGAGCTGTTCGCCGGTTTCGGCGGGGTGCTGAGCTTTGAAGTCGAGGGCGGCATCGAGGCCGCCGACCGCGTCACCAGGCGCGTCCATCTGCCCATCGTCGCGCCCAGTCTCGGCGGCGTCGAGACGTTGATCACGCGGCCCGCAACCACTTCGCATTCGGGAATGGCGCCGGCGGACCGGGCGCGGCTCGGCATCTCCGACAGCCTGATCCGCGTTTCGGTCGGCATCGAAGCGCCCGAAGACTTGATCGCCGATTTCGAGCAGGCGCTGGGAGATTGATCACCCTATGAGCGACACCGCGAATATGCAGGGCAAAGTTTGCATCGTCACCGGCGCCAACAGCGGCATAGGCCGTATCACGGCGCTTGAGCTGGCGCGGCAGGGCGCGCAAGTCGTGATGGTCTGCCGCGACCGCGCGCGTGGCGAAGCCGCGATGGCGGGGATTAAACAGGCGACCGGCAATGACCGCATCGAGCTGATGCTTTGCGACCTGTCATCGCAAGCTGACATTCATCGCTTTGCCCATGAGTTCAGAGCGACGCACCCGCGCTTGGACGTGCTGGTCAACAACGCCGGCGTCTATCTGCGTAAGCGCGCGACGACCGTTGACGGATTGGAAACGACGTTTGCCACAAATCACCTCGGCTACTTTCTGCTGACCAACCTGCTGCTCGACTTGCTGAAGCGGAGCGCGCCGTCGCGCGTCGTCAACGTCGCGTCGGGCGCGCACGCCAGCGGTCACATCAACTTTGACAACCTGCAAGGCGAGCAGCAGTACAGCGGCGTCCGGGCTTATTGTCACTCGAAGCTGGCAAACATCCTGTTCACGCGCGAGCTGGCGCGGCGGCTCAAGGGCACGGGCGTGACGGTCAACTCTCTGCACCCGGGCGCGGTCGCCACCGGCATCTTTCGCGCCCTGCCGAAACCCCTCGAAGCGATCATCAAGCTCGTTACGATGAGTCCCGAAAAAGGCGCGCAGACTTCCGTTTATCTGGCCAGCTCGCCGGCGGTCGAAGCCACCACCGGCAAGTATTTCGTCCGCTGCGCCGAAGTCCTGCCGTCAGCCGAAGCGCGGGACGACGACGTGGCGCAACGATTGTGGGCCGAAAGCGCACGGCTCACCGGTTTGAAAGCTGACGCGGTCAATCATTGATCCGCAGCACGACAAGGAGCGATTCTCATGAAACGACAACTGATCTTACTGGCACTCTTACTGGTTCTGCCGCTGGGCGCGGCGCAGGCGCAAAAGCGCGCCTTCAGCATCGAAGACCTCTACCGCGTCAAAGCGATCCCGGACGTGCATCTGTCGCCGGATGGCCGGACGATTCTCTACACGGTTTCGACCTCGGATTTGGCGCGCGCCAAACGGCTGACGCAAATCTGGCTGATGGATGCCGATGGGCGCAATGCCCGGCAGATCACGCAGGGCGACAAGAGCTCCAGCTCGCCCGTCTATTCGCCCGATGGTCGCTGGATCGCCTTCATCAGCGACCGCGACGGCAGCCCGAATCTTTATGTAATGGCGGCTACAGGCGGCGAAGCGCGTCGCGTCACCAACATCTCGACCGGGGTGGCCGACCCGCTGTGGTCGCCTGACGGCAAATGGCTCGCCTTCTCAACCGATGTCTATCCCGAATGCAATGGCGACGACGCCTGCAACAAGCGCATCGCCGAAGCCTGGTCGAACGGCCCGCTAAAGGCGCACATGGCCGATTCGCTGCTTTATCGCCACTGGACGGATTGGAAAGACGGGATGCGCACCCACGTCTTTCTGGCGGACGTCGCATCGGGCGGCGTGCGCGACCTGACGCCGGGCGATTACGATTCGCCGACCTTTCAGCTCGGCGGCCCCTTGCAGTACGACTTCTCGCCGGACGGCGCGGAATTCGTTTACGTTTCAAACCACGATAAGACTCCTGCATCTTCGACCAACAACGATCTCTGGCTGATCTCGCTAAAAGACCGGTCGGCACCGCCGCGCAACATCACGGCGTCGAACCCGGCTTTCGATGGCAGCCCCAAGTATTCGCCCGATGGCCGCTACATCGCTTATCGCATGCAGCGACAGCCGGCTTATGAATCCGACCTCTTCCGCCTGGCGCTTTATGATCGCAAGAGCGGTCAGTCAACCGTGCTGACCGAAGATTACCGCGACTGGATCGAAGATTATCAGTGGGCGGAGGATTCGCGGACGATCTATTTCTCCGGCCCGCTCAAAGGTAATCAGCCGATTCAGCGGCTCGACATCAACTCGCGCGCCATCAAGCCGGTGCTCACGGACGCGACGATTCTCGCCTCAGACATTAATGGCGGCCGCCTGGTCTACGCGCGCAGCGCCGTCGGCTCGCCGGTCGAAATCTATGGCGCGAACATCAGCAACGGCGCGGCGACGACGCCCGTGCGACTCACCAACATCAACGAGGCGCTCGCCAGCGAAGTCGACATTCGCCCGGCAGAGCAGATGTGGGTCGAAGGCGCCGACGGCCAAAAGGTTCACGTCTTCGTCGTCAAGCCGC
Organism: Blastocatellia bacterium; assembly: GCA_035275065.1. Taxonomy (NCBI): domain Bacteria; kingdom Pseudomonadati; phylum Acidobacteriota; class Blastocatellia; species Blastocatellia bacterium. The sequence goes on along the minus strand of DATENM010000150.1, from coordinate 79,920 downwards.
ACAACTTCGACCCGTCGAAAAAGTATCCGCTGATCATCAACGTGCATGGCGGGCCGCAGTCGCAATGGTCGGACGCCTTTCGCGGTGACTGGCAGGTCTATCCCGGCGCGGGCTATGTCGTCGCCTTCCCGAACCCGCACGGCTCGACCGGCTATGGCCAGGATTACACGGCTGAGATTTCCGGCGACTGGGGCGGCAAGGTTTATGAAGATGTGATGAAAGTCACGGACGCGCTACAGAAGCTGCCGTACGTTGATGCCAACCGCATGGGCGCAATGGGCTGGTCGTATGGCGGCTACTTCATGAACTGGGTCGAAGGCCACACGGATCGTTACAAAGCGATTGCGACGATGATGGGTCTCTTCGACCTGAAAGCGATGTTCGGCGCGACCGAAGAGCTCTGGTTCCCGGAGTGGGATTTGAAGGGCCAGCCGTGGAATTCGGATTTGTATGAGAAGTGGTCGCCGTCGAATTATGTGCAGAACTTCAAGACGCCGTGCCTGGTGATCAGCGGCGAGCGCGATTACCGCGTGCCGTACACGCAGTCGCTTGAGATGTTCACGGCGCTGCAAAAGATGGGAGTGCCGTCGCGCCTGATCATCTACGCCAACGCCGGCCACTGGCCGAGCTGGTACGAGATGGCGCTCTACTACACGGCGCACCTCGAATGGTTCCAGAAGTACCTCGGCGGCGGCGGCCCGCCGTGGACGACCGAGCAGTTCTTGCGCAATCAGGTGTTCGAGGCGAAGACCGGCAGGCGGCTGGTGAGCGAGCCCGAAGCCCTCGGCGACCGTCCCGGCATGATGGACAAAAAGCACGACGACGAGAAAGCGCCGCGCAATCCGCAGGGCAAGCCCGACCGCAAGCCATAAGCGCGACGCGGCGACGCTTTTACTACCGCGTTGCGCCGGCGGATTCGAGGAATTTAGCCATCTCCGTCTGGCCGTTTTCAATCGCGTAGGTGAGCGCCGTCTTGCCGGCGTCGCTGCGGGCGTCGATCTGCGCGCCGTGCGCCAGGAGCAAGCGCGCGAGTTCCATCTGGCCGGTGGCGGCGGCTTCGTGCAGCGCCGTAAAGCCCGCCTGCTGTGCCGCGTTCACGTCCGCCCCGCGGGCGATTAGTAACTTGGATAACTCAGGCTGACGCGCCGCCGCCGCCGAATGCAGCGGACGCACTTTCATCGCGTTGTGCGCTATCTGGTTGACATCCGCGCCGCTCTCGATGAGCAGCCGAGTCGTCTCCGCGTGGCCGAAGAAGACCGCGAGCCCGAGCGGGTAAAATCCGTCCGGCGCGTACGTGTTCACTAAGCGCGGGGCTTTTTCGAGCAGGGCGCGAACCCTGTCGGTCCGGCCTGTCGCCGCCGCTTCAAAGACGTTCAACTCGATGCCGGTTGCGAGCAGCGCCTCGGCGACTTCGCGTTTGCCGTGATAGGTCGCCAGCAGCACGGCTGACGTGCCGTTCTTATCCGTGACGCGGGCAAGTGCGGCGTCCGTTTTGAGCATCTCTTTGACGCGCGCCGCGTCGCCGTTCGTCACAGCGGTCAAGAATTCGTCACTCATCTTGTTGTCCTTTTGCGCCGCCGGCGTCGTTGAAAAAACCAGCGCCGCGCAGCAGACCAGCCGCAGCACAGTTATCAATTGCTTGCCTGTGCGTTTGGTTTCCGACCCGGCCCCGCCTTTCGATCTGTCGTTCATCGTCTCCTCCCTGCTTCATTCAGGCGGCCCAAACCTGCGCAAGATGATTTCGGCGGCCTGTTGTTTTTCCTCTGCCGCCACGTCGAGCGGCGTGCGTCCCTGAGCGTCCCGCGCGCTCAACTGAGCGCCGCGCGCGATGAGTAGTTCTATCAACTCGACAGAGCCGGAGCCGGCGGCGTAATGCAGCGCCGTCCACCCGGCGCGCGGCCAGCCCGCGCCGGCACGCTTCGCGTTCACGTCGGCGCCGGCTTCGATGAGTCGGCGCGCCGCTTTGACCTGGCGTCCGAATAAGGCGGCATGCAGCGCCGTCACGCGCATCTCGTGCCGGGCGACAGCGTTGACGTTCGCACCGCGCGCCAGGAGCAACTCGACCGCTTCTGTGTGGCCGAAGTGGGCTGCCAGCATCAGCGGCGTGAAGCCTTCGGGCGAGTACGAATCAAGCGCGCGCGCGTCGCGCTCGATCAACTCGGCGACGCGCGCCGCGTGGCCAATCGCGGCGGCCTCATAAACGTCCGGCTCGCAGCCGGCGGCGCGCAGCAACTCAGCGACTTCGTAATGGCCTGAGTTCACCGCGAGGATGAGCGCCGTGTTGCCGAGCGGGTCGCGCGCCGTAAGCAAACGCGGGTCGCTTTCGAGCAGCGCCTTCACCGCCGCCGTGTCGCCGGCGCGCGCGGCTTTCAACAACACCATAACACGGGCCGCGAACGATTCATCGCGCGACGGTCGGCGCTCGCGCAGGTTCTCTTCAAAGACCTCAAGCAAACGCTCGCGCAGGTGGTGGCGCCCGTCGTGCAATCGTTTCTTCACCGTCGTCACCGGCACGCCGAGAAAGGCGCCGACCTCTTTGTGTGAATAGCCGCTGATGTAAAAGAGCAGCAGTGTCGCGCGCTCGTGTTCGGTCAATTGCTCGACAGCGCGGAGCACGCGCTCATTCATCTCTCGCTGCTCCAGTACCTCGGCTTGCGAGGGGCCAGTCGCTCGCATCCCGAATGCTTCAAGCGGCGCGGGCGGCGGCGGCTTGTGGCGAATGATGCGGTCGCACTGCTTGAAGACGATGCGCCGGAACCAGCCCGCGAACGCCGCCGGCTCGCGCAGTTGGTCGAGCGAGCGATAGGCTTCGAAGAAGGCTTCCTGCGCCGCGTCTTCGGCGAGTTGAAAGTCATGTAACAGGGCATAGCCATAGCCGACGGCCATGTCTTGAAAGCGCCGCACCAGCACGGTAAAAGCGTCCGCGTCACCCGCCCGGCTCTGCTCGACGAGCGCGGCAACGCTGTGCGAATCGGTCGTCAAGCTGTTCTCGCCCATCGCCTAAAGTAAAGTCCCAAACGCGCCGCAAAAGGTTACCACAGGCACGGGCTCTGGCGTCGCATCGGTGCGACGATGTATGACGGCATGCCGTGTGATAAAATCCTGCCGCATTATGCAAGGCTTCGACGTTGTCATCATCGGCGCGGGAGTGATGGGCGCGGCTGCCGCTTGCGAAGTCGCGGGCCGTGGCGCGCGCGTCGCCCTCATCGATCAAGCGCGGCTGCCCAACCCGCGCGCCGCCTCGACAGATCATTCCAAAGTCTTCCGCTTCGCTTACCCCGATACCTTGTATGCGGGGCTCGCGGTCGAATCGCTCGCCGGCTGGCAGGCCATTGAACAGGAGATGGGCGCGCATCTGCTGACGCCGACCGGCCTGCTGCTGATGGGCAAGGCCGAATCGCGGCTGGAAAGCGAAACCGCGGCGGCGCTACGGACGCTGGGGCTTGAAGCCGAGATGATGACGAGCGCCGAAACCGCGGCGCGCTTCCCACAATTCAACCCCGCGGCTTTCGCCCACGCCGTGCTAGACCCAAGCGGCGCAATCACCCATGCCGAGCGCGCCGTTACCACTCTGATCGCGCTGGCGCAGCGGCGCGGCGTCACGGTCATCGAATCCGCTCGTGTCACCGATATTGAATCGGCAGCCGGCGCGAAAGTAAGAATCCTTACAGAGACGGGCGAGGCGCTGGAATGCAGGCGCGCTCTGGTCGCTTCAGGGCCGTGGACGCGCCGATTGTTGCCGGCGCTCGCCCCGCACCTCGTGACGACGCGCCAGGAGATCGTCTACTTCGAGCCGCGCCGCGATCACGAAGCGTTCGCCGTCGGGCGCTTGCCGATCTTCATCGATTTCGGCAGCGGCTTTTACGGCTTCCCGATCCATCACGCCAACGCCATAAAGATCGGCAATCATCACCGTGGCCAGGCCGTAGAGATGGACGAAGAGCCCGTCGTAGGCGAAGCGTTTATCGCGCGCTGTCGCGAGTTCTTCGCCGAGTTCATTCCAGGGCTTGCCGACGCCGAGGTGCGCGAAACCCGCGTCTGTATTTATAACAACACGCCGGACGAAGACTTCATCGTTGATTGGCATACAGAGATTGAAAGCCTGTTGCTGGCGACCGGCTTTTCGGGCCACGGCTTTAAGTTCGGCCCGGTGATTGGCCGTATCACCGCCGACTTGTTGCTGAACGGTCGGACCCATTACGACATCAGGCGATTCCGCCTGGCGCGCTTCGCGCAATGAAGTGGGGTGGCGCAATCTGTTAGATTGCGCAGGGCTTCGCGCAATCTAACAGATTGCGCCACATTTCCAGAGGAGGCGAGATGGAAGGCTTGCATGGTGGCGCTGCGGTCATTAGTGACGAAGGCTACACACACACAGAAGGCGTGCGGCGCTATCGCATTCCCGTGTCCAGGGCGATGGGGGCGCGCGACATCGCGCAGGCGGTGAGCGTTTATGGCGAAGGGCTATCGGCGGCCTGGCGCAACCCGATTGCCGAAGAAGTCCTTTATGTCGCGAGCGGCGAGGGCGCTTGTTTGATTGACGGGCATCGTTACCCGCTCGCGCCGGGCACGGCGGTTTATCTGCCGCCCGCAAGCACCTGCCAGATAGACAGCCGCGGCGGGCTTGTCATCATCAGCGTGCGCTGTCCCGAAGACGATTCGCAAACAGTCGAGGCGGTTAGCGCCCTGCCGCTCGACACTAAACCGTTGCGCACCCTGCGCGAAGCGGATCAAAAATCGATTCCGACCGGCGACCGCACGTTCAAGCTGCTCTTCAATCAGGAAACCGGCGCCAGCCGCGTCACGCAATTCATTGGCGTCATCCCGCCAGGCCGCGCGCCGTTGCATCACCACACCTATGAAGAAGCGATTTACATTCTTGAAGGCGAGGGGCGGGTGTGGACGCAATCAGGTGACGCAAGCTTCCGAGCCGGTTCGAGCATCTACCTGCCGCGCGGCGTCAGCCACGCGCTTGAAAACACCGGCACCACAAACGTCCGCTTGCTCGGCGTCTTTCATCCTTCGGGAAGTCCGGCGACGCGCTACGATGATGAAGCATAAAAGAAAGACGCGGAGACGCGGGGAAAGAAAGATCGATAACTATCATCTATTTTTCCCTCGCCGCGTCTCCGCGTCTCCCCGTCCCCGCGTCACCGTGTCCCCGCGTCGCTTCCTCACTTCTGCTTGCGCGGCGATTCGTGCGCCAGAGCGGCGGCTAGCGGGCGGCCCTCTGCGGGCATGGCCACCGTGCCGTCGAGGAGGATCTTGCGCGGATCAATGGCTTCGCCATAGAAGTCGCGGATGTTGTCGGCATCCTGCCGCAGGGTTGCGCCTTCGAGGCTGACGCCGGCAAACAATCCCTTGGCGCGCGAGTAGCCGAGAATCTCTGCGTGCATCTGCACGTCGGTTTGCGCATTGGCGGTGCGGCCCACCGGCCCTGCGGCCACCGAAGCATCGGCGCCGAGCGTGAACTTGTCGCCGATCAGCTTATCGATGCCTTTGCGGTTCATGACCAGCAGGACGACATCAGTTTGTGAGAAGCCGATCTGGAAGCCGACGCTGCCGCCTTCGACGGTGATGAACGACGGCGCGGTCCAGTGACGATTCGACTTGCGGCACATGACGACGCCTTTGCCATACTTGCCGCCGAAACCGAGAGCGCCTTTCTTAAGGCCGGGGATGACGGCGACACATTCGGCGCGGTCGAGCAGGTCGTCGGGGATGGCCTTATCCGGCGTCCCCATGACTTCTTTGAAGACCTGGGCGGCGCGCTCCAAGCGCTGCACTTCATCCGAGCGCTTACCAGCAGCCAACGCCAGAGGGGAGATGAGCACGAGCAACAGCAGAGCTGTGAGCAGAGATTTCATCGATTATTCCTCCACGGTTGATAGTCCACAGGTGAAGCAAATTTTACATTACCGGCGTGATCTTGTCAGTCGCCCTCGCGGCGCTCAAGCGTCGCCCGCCGGGCAGGCCATCGAGCCTGGCGATGCGACCGCGCGGCCCAACCGCCCAGACCACGCCCGCGCGGGCCGCGACGCTGTTGTAATTCTCGCCGTCCAGCCGTGTCCAGCTCGCGCCGCCATCGGTCGAGTAATCGCTGCCCGAAGTGCCGACCGCGATCACGGTTAACGGCGCAACGTAAGCCGCGCCCGAACGATAGCCGGCGGGTCGCGACCCACGGCTCAGTTTCCAGGTGCGCCCGCCATCATCACTCAAGGCGATGTTGTCGCCGGCCTCCGTCGGCTTGCGGTAATCGCCGCCGACGATCACGCCATGCGTGGCGTCGTTGAAGGCGATTGAAAAGATGCCCGCCGATTCGACGCCGCTGCTAAGGGGCGCGCTCGTCACCGTCCAACTGCGCCCGCGGTCAGCGGAACGAAAGACGCGCGCCACCGCGCCGCCGGTGACAAACCATGCGTTCGCCTGGCCCTGGGCGATCAGACAGGTGCCGCTCGCGGCAAACCCGCCTTCGCCGTTTATTGCCGGCGGCAGGTTGGTCGCCGGCACGTCATTCCATGTCCTGCCGCCGTTATCTGTAGCAACCATCACAAAGCGGCCATTGACCGGGTCGCTCAAGGCGATGCCGTGGTCGCGATCCCAGAAAGCTATGGCGTCAAAGAAGGCTTCGGGCAAATGATTGGTGAACTGCAAGGCCCAGTGCGCGCCGCCGTCCGAAGTTTTATAGATGCGCGAGAGCTGGTCTTTGCCGGCGCTCAACAGGTAAGCGGTGTTGGCGTCAAAGGCTTCGACGTCGCGGAAGTCGAGCTGCTCGGCGCCCGGCACCTTGCCCGCCTGCCAGGTCGCGCCGCCGTCTGTCGTGCGCGTGAAGGTTCCCTGTGAGCCGCTCGCCCAGACGACCTGGGAGTTGACGACGCTCAAGCCGCGCAGGTCCGCCGTCGTATTGCCAGCTTGCGTGCGCCATTGCGCGGCGGCCGGGATGCACAGCAACAAGAGAAGCAAGGCTGTCGGTGCCGTGTTGAGAGGTTTCATGCGCATTCGCCTTTCGATCAGAAAATCATCGATCTCTGCTGCGCGCGCCAGCGCGTTTACGCCTCGCGCGCCGCCTCTGCCACGTCGAGCGACTCGATGTCATGCAGCCGGCGCACATCAATGGTCAGCATCTCCTGGCCGACGCGACGGTTGAAGACGTTGGCGAAGCGCGCATTCCAGATGAGATCATGAGCGGCGTAAGACGAGCGCGTGTGAACCATCTGCGAAAAGGTCTCGTCCATGCCGGTGAGCAGAATCAAGAACTCCGCGCTGCTGCGCCGCAGTTCGTCGTCGGTCAGCCCGTAAAGCGGGCTGCTCTCATCTATCGGGTGTACCACCGTCCAGCTCAGCGGGAAGAAGACGACGCGGTCGCGTTCAAGCTCCAGCGGGTAGAAGCGGCGAATGCTCTGGCCGTTTTCTTCTTCGAAGCGCGCAAACAAGACTTTGCAATTCAGCTCGACGATCTGATTCGAGCGCGCATTGACCATGCGGAACATGAAGGCGGTGATTTCGCGATAAGGCGCGATGACCGCTGCGCGGCTGAAGATAATTTGCGCCTTCGGGCGCGAGAAGCGCGCGAAGACCAGCCCGGTGATCAGCGCCGTGCCGAGGATGCCGACCAGCGCCTCGATGGTCACAATCGTATGCGCGGCGACGCCCGTCGGGCTGATGTTGCCATAGCCGATGGTCGCCAGCGTATCAACGCTGAAGAAGAAGGCGCGCAGGAATTGATTGCTGAGCCCGACCTCCGGCGGATTGCTAATGGCGCTGGGGCCGCAGAGCATGAAGGCGATGGCGAAGACGATGTTCGTCGCGATGTAGATGAGCGTCACGACGCCGAGGAAGCGCGGCCACGACATGGTCAGCAGCGTGTGATAGGGATTGAGCGCCGCCCAAAAGCTCAAGCCGCGCCGCGCGACGTTGAAGCTGCCGTCCGGGTTCAACAAGCGCTCGCGGCTCTCGCGCGCGACGACCGCGCCGAAGCCGAGGTCGCGGTTGACTTCCTCATGATTGATGATGGGCTGGATCGGCTTGCTCATCTTTGCCTGGCGTCACCGTCGCGCGTTGAGCGACTGGTCGTAGAGCTGAAGGTAAGCCCAATAATTGCTCATCACCCTGGCGACGTAATCCTTGGTTTCGGGGATGGCGATCTCGACCGTGAAGCGATCCACGTCGCTGGCGCGCGAGCGAAAGATCCAGCGCTCGACGTTCGCCTCGCCGGTGTTGTATGACGCGGCCACCGCGTAAGGGTTGTCGGGGAACATCCGCAACAGGTCACCGACATAGCGCGAGGCCAGGCGCACGGCGACGTCCGGATCATAAACGTCGTCCAGCTCGAAGCCCTTGATGCCTTCTTCGCCAGCGAGCTTCAACGCCGTCTCCTGAATGAACTGCACGAGACCGCGCGCCGCCGCGGGGCTTTTGACGCGCGGGTTGAAGCGGCTCTCTTGCCGCGCCAGCGACAGGACCAGCCGCGGGTCAATGTGATTCGCCTCGCCGTAGCGGTTGAGCGCATCACGATAAGGCGCAGGGTAGAGCAACTCGGCGAAGTCGCGCGGCAGCAGCTCGACGCGGTAATCTTGCGGGATCGTGCCGGCGACCGGCTCGGCAAAAGCAATGGCGAGCCATGCCTGATCGCCGCGGTTGCTGTAGACGGCGAGACTGTAACCTGTATCACCTGCCGGCGCGGCGCCCTGAGCCGTGCGCGGCGAGCCTTCGTCCGCCGAATCGTTCTCGCTTGCGGCACGCGCGGGGCTGAAGCCGCCGAGCCTTAGCTCGGTCGCGCCTTCGTCATATAAGCCGAGAAAAGTCAGCTCTGCCGCGAGCCGCGCATGGGTCGCATCCGCATTCGTTGACGCCGCCGCAAGCGCAGGCCGCGCCGCCTGAATCAAGCGAAAGCGCGCGCCGATGTTGTAAGCCGGCAGCTGGCTGTAACAGGCGCGCAGGATGCCGAGCAGATCACGCCGCGCCGTTTCATCGCCGGTCAGTCGCAGCGCCTGTGTCGCTGCGTCTTTCGCTTCCGTGTAGCGCGACGCCCGCAAGGCGGCGCGCGCCTGATCGCGATAACCGCGCGCCAGCGGCTCGATGATTCGCCTCCCTTCGTCGGTAGCGGCCAGGGCTTGCAAGCGGAGACTGGCGCGGTGGCCGAAGTAATTGTCGCGATCTTCGGGTATGGCCAGGTAAGCGCGCGCCGCTTCCTCCAAGCGCCCGGCCAGCTCCGTAGCGACCAGGCGCATAAACGACGCTTCGCCGCGAATCGGCGCGCTGACCAGTTTCGGCGTGATGGGCCGCGCCGCCACTTGCGTGAAGAGCGCGATGGCCGCCTCGAAATTGCCGCGCGTCAGTTCGATCTTGGCGCGATTGAACAAGCCGACGGTGGCGAGCGGCTGATTGGCAAAGCGCTCTTCGATGCGCTTCGACCAGAGGATGGCGTCGTCGTCTTTGCCGGCAAAGCGCAGGCAGTCGACGACGTTGCGGTAAGCGCCTTCGATCAGGTCGCTGGCCGGGTAGGCGGTGATGAATTCCATGTAGCGCCGCGCCGCCTCTTCATAGCGTAGCGCCTTCTGCAATGCCGTTCCCACCCAATAGTAACCTTGCTCACCTTCCTTCTTGGCGGCGAACTCTGTGTGAGCGCGCTCGAACCATTTTATGGCGTCGTCAAATTTGTCTTCGCGATAAAAGGTGTAGCCGGTTTGATAAACCGCCTCGGCGCGGTTGAGGCTGTCGGGGAAACGCTCGATGATGTCGAGCAAGTGGGCGCGCGCCTCCGACCAGTGGCGATTGAAGAGATAAATGCGGGCGCGGCGCAGCGCCTCGAACTCGTTGGGCTTGAGATCAGCGGCGCGGTCGAGCCCGTCAAGCCCGAGCGACGCGGCCAGCGCCGAATCGTCGCGTGACGCGCCGACCAGTTGATTGAAAGTCGCGCGCGCCGTTGCCGCGTCGCCGAGCTTCGCATACGCCTGCCCGAGCCGCGCCATCGCGCTGCGGCCGTGTCCACCCGAAGGTGAAGCCGCAGGCCGCAGCATGGCGATGGCGTCGCGGGCGTTGCCGCTTTCGAGGTGGCTATCGATCAAACGGCTGCGCGCCGTGGTCACGAGCGCGCTCGCCGGGTGAGCCGCAAGCAAGCGCGTCAGGTATTGCCGCTCAAGCGCGAGATCGTTTGCGGCTCGCGCTAACGCCGCCAGGTGCCAGAGCGCATACTCGGCCACAACCGAGTTACGATTGAGCAGACCGAGATACAAGGTCGTGGCTTCGGCCCGCGCGCCGCGCCGCTCGGCAAGCCGCGCCAGCAAGTAATCATAGTTGTTCGCGGCAAAGGCCGCGGGCGTTGTGGCGCGCAGGTCGCGGACCAGTTGTTCGGCGCGCTCAAAGTCTCGCACGTCCATCGCGGCGCGAATCTGGTCGGCGCGCGCCTGCAAGCTCTGCGCGCCGACGGCGGTCGCAAGGATAAGGAGAAGGACGAAAACAACAAACGGCAATCGGAACATCATACCCCTGGAATTCAACCGAAGAAGTAAGCTTCGAGCGTTTCGGCGTACAGCACAGAGCCCAGCACCAGCTCGTCAATGATGACGAACTCGTTCGGCACATGCGCCAGCTTGTCGTCGCCCGGATAATGCACCACCGAAGTGATGCCGGCGAAGAAGAGGTTCTTGGCGACGGTATTGCCGCCAAAGGTTTCGTACTTCATCGGCAGGTTCAAGCGCCGCGCCGCCGTGTCGAAGCTGCGCACGATGATCGAGTTCTTGTCCGACAGGTGCGGCTCGGTTTCGTGCAGCACCTTGATGCTCAGCTCGGCGTCGGGCGAGCGGCGGCGGGCGGCGGCGAGTTTCTCTTCAAGCTTCGCCAGCACCGCCTGCTTGCTGATGCCGCCAGGCAGGCGGAAGTCAATCGTCGCGCGCGCCACTGCCGGCACCGTGTTGGTCGAAGAGCCGCCCTGAATCGTACCGACGTTCATGGTCCAGCCGTCGAAGGCGCGGTCGTAGTTCGCGCCGAGGTCGAGCGACTTGACTTCGGCAAGCGCCTCGGCGAGCGGGATGATGGCGTTGCGGCCCAGCTCCGGCGTCGAGCCGTGCGCCTGGATGCCGCGGCTTTCGACCTCGACCCAGAGGATGCCCTTCTCGCCATAAATCGATAAGTCCATGCGCCCGCCGTCGGGGATAATGGCAACGTCGAACTTGATGCCGCACTCTTCGACCAGATAGATGATGCCGAGCTCGCTGCCCAGCTCTTCATCGGCGGCGGCGATCAGGTAGATCGTGCCGTCAAAGTCTGCGTGCTCGGTCAGAAAGGCTTTGCAGGCGGCATAGGCGCAGGCGAACGATCCTTTATCGTCGAGCGTGCCGCGCCCGTAAATGCGCCCGTCTTTAATCGTCGGCTCGAAGGGCGGCGTCTCCCACTGCTCCAGCTCGCCCGGCGGCACCACGTCCATGTGCGAGACGAAGCCGATGGATTTCGTCCCGCGGCCTTTGCGCCCGACGATGTTGGTGCGCCCCGGCTCTTTCTCGTAGTAGGCGACCTCCATGCCGAGCTGTTCAAGCGAGCGCGTGACGATCTCTTTGCAGAGGTGCTCGTTACCCGGCGGGTTGACGGTGTCCTGCCGAACCAGCTCGCAGACGATCTCGACGATCTCGTCGCGGTTAATGTGGCTGGCAAATTTCGACTCCATAATGTCTCCTGTTTCTTGTCGCCTTTGTTGAGTATAGACCGGCGGGCGCGGTCACGGAAGCGAAGCGCGATGCGCGTTTAAGCAGAGCGCGGAAAACTCTTGAACCCATTACCCGTGCATGCTATAACAGGCTCACCCGACGCATGCCCCTGCTGACGCCCGATCCCCTGCCGAACGTTTTGTCATCACGCTCGCAAACGTTCGCTTTGAAAACCAAGCGCAAGACAGTCGCGCTGATCCTGGCAACGCTCTCGCTTGCTTCGGTCTTTCGCTTAAGGAGAAGGAATGGCGGCTCCGGTCGTAATGTACGAAGAGGAATATGCGCAGCTCAAGGGCGCCATCACGCGCCTGTGCGCCGACGCCAACGCCAAGTTCGTCTTCCTGGTTGATAAAAATGGTCAGCAGATTGCCGCGCACGGGGAGATGCTCAACCTCGACACCACCAGCCTTGCCAGTCTCACTGCCGGCAACGTGGCGGCGACCGATGGCCTGGCACACCTGATCGGCGAGCAGGGCTTTCCGGTTCTATCGCACGAAGGCGAGCGCGACAACATTCATATTTCCATCGTCGCCAACCGCGTCATCCTGGTCGTCATCTTCGACGAGCGCAGCAGCCTCGGACTGGTGCGCTTGCGGGTCAAACGGGTGACCGCCGAGATGAACATGATCTTTGACGCCATTGACCGCAAGGTTGACCGCGAGCGCGAGATGGGCTTTGCGCTCGATTCGCCGTTTGCCGAGATTACCGAGGAAGACATCGACGCCCTGTTCAGTTAGACCGCGCGCCTTGCCCCTCAAGTAATGAGCGCTCCGGTAGCCGCACCCCGCTGACCGGCACTGCTATAAGGGATACAAGCCTTGACGTTCATCAACTACGCCTCGCGCGAGATCAATTGCAAGATTGTTTATTACGGGCCGGGCCTCGGCGGCAAGACCACCAACCTGCAATTCATCTATGATTCGACCGCCCAGCAAGCCAAGGGCAAGCTCATCAGCCTGGCGACGGAAACCGACCGCACGCTCTTCTTCGACTTCCTGCCGCTCGACCTTGGCACCGTGCGCGGCTTCAAGACACGCTTTCACCTTTACACCGTGCCCGGCCAGGTTTTCTATGACGCCAGCCGCAAGCTGATCCTTAAAGGCGTTGACGGCGTCGTCTTTGTCGCCGACTCGCAGCGCGAGCGCATGGACGCCAACGTCGAGTCGCTCTTCAACCTCGAATTGAACCTCAAACAGCATGGCTACGAGTTGACCAAGCTGCCATACGTGCTGCAACTGAACAAGCGCGACCTGCCGAACGTCGTCGCGGTCGAAGAGCTGAAGGCCGAGTTGCTGCGCCGCGACGAGCCGGTCTTCGAGGGCGTCGCCAGCCGCGGCGTCGGCGTCTTCGACACGCTCAAGGCGGTCGCCAAGCAGGTGTTGATGGAACTGCGCAAGAGCAGCGGCGGGTAAAGAAGCGGGGCGTGCCGGCACGCGGCAGGCCCCCGACAAATTTTGCTTGACGCGCACCGTGGCCGACAATATGATGTTGCCGCGCCCGGTGCAAGGTTCATAAAACCAATCACCGAACCGCTCAATCCTTCGTTACTTTCACTGGACGCGACCCGTTCACAGACGATAAACCTGTTTCCTTTGCTCATTGATCGGCAATGCCGCGGAAGGAGAAAGCCCTCATGGCCAAATCAGCGAAAGCTTCGCCGCGCTGGTTGCGTCTGTTGTTCGACCTGCTGCTCGGCGCCTTCCTTTTCGGATTGTTCCTGATCGTCTGGCTGCCGCCGGGCGGCGCGTCGAGTGCGGCGACAGGCGGCGCTCCAGCCAACGTGATGCCGATGCAAGGCACCAGCATCATCGCCAATATCAGTGGCTCGATCAGCACGACCGACCCGACCTTCACCGGCCCGCGCCATTTCCGCTCAGGCATTCCCGGCGACCGTATCTGCCAGACGTTCAGCGCGGTCGGCGCGCGGCACTACGACCAGTATTTCTTCACCAACACCTCGCCGACCTCACAGCGTGTTAGCGTCGCTTTCATTTCGGGCTGTGGGGGTAACACCTACGAGACGGCCTATAGCCCGCAGTTCGACCCGACAAACATCTGCAACAACTACCTGGCCGGGGCTGGCGTCTCCGGGAGTACAAACTGGGAATTCACCGTCTGCGGCAACAGCACGTTTTCGATCCTTGTCTATGGACTCGAACCCGGCGTGACGTGCGGCAGCTATCAGCTGGCGGTCGGCGGCACGAGCGCCATCGCCTTCAATGACCCTTTCACGAACTCGCTGTCGTCAGCCTCTTTTAACACTGACGGCGGGCCGTTTACGCGGGCCGATCAGACGCCCAAACAGTTAAAGCGGCAGTTGCGGGCCCTGGCTCATCCACATGGGTCTTTAATGCCCCGCCTGACGGCGGCACTTCCAGAAGGGGGGACCCCGCTGGTCGCCTCAATCACCGACTCAATTGATCTCACCGAGCCGACCTTTACCGGGCCGCGCCACCTTGAAAACACTGTCGGCGGCATCCCTGTGATCGGCTCGCCCAACTGCATCACCTTCGGGCCGGTCGGGACGCGCCACTATGACGAATACTTCTTTATGAATGACTCGCCGGCCAGTCAAAAGGTTTATGTCAGCTTCACCACCAGTTGCGGATTGTTGGGAATCTTCATGGCCGCTTACAGCCCGCAGTTCGACCCGAACAACATTTGTGCCAACTACCTCGGCGGAGTCAGTGGCTATCAGACGATCAATTGGGAGTTCACCGTCTGTCCGAACTCGCAATTCTCGATTGTCGTTTACAACACCACGTTGAACCAGCCGTGCGCCAACTATTCATACCAGGTCTACGGCAACGATCTCCGCTTCGTCGGCACGCAGACCGATGTGGGAGTCACAAAGGTCGGCCCGGCAGGCCCGGTCGCAGCCAACAGCGACATCACCTACGACATCACGGTCAGCAACAATGGGCCAGCGCCGGCTAACAACGTCGTGTTTACGGACCCGCTGCCGCCGGGTACGACCTTCCAATCGCTGACGTTGCTGACCAGCTACGGCACGGGCTTCACGCCGCCGACCTGCACCACGCCGCCGGTGGGCGGCACGGGGACGGTGACCTGTACGACGCCGACGCTGCCGTCAGTGCCGGGGACAGGGATTCCTACGTCGCTCGAATTCGCGTTGACTTTGCACATCACGCCGAGCGCGTCCCCGACGCTGACCAACACGGCGACGGTTGCGTTCCAGGGGATCGATACGAACCCGACAAACAATGTCGCGACGGCCAGCGTTCAGGTCACCAGCGCCTTCGACATCTGCTTGCAGGACGACTCAACCCCCTCGACCGTGCTGTTGATTAACTCGCACACAGGAGATTATCGCTTTTGCTGTAACGGCACAGCCTTCGCCGGCAAGGGGACATTAACCATCAGAGGCTCGACCATCACCTTACAGCACAACACGACAGACCGGCGCGTGCAGGCGACGGTTGACCTGAGTGTCTTCAAAGGCTCGGCGGCATTGCAGACGCCGCCTGGCGTGACCCGCTGCACGATCACTGACCGCGACGTTAGAAATAATACTTGTAATTGTCCTTGAGAGGGGATCAACGAGCCGCGGCCTGTTGCTTGAGCGCTTCGATGTGCGATTGGGCTTGCCGGATCACCGCCGCGTCAGCAGTCTGAGCGGCGACGGCCTGCCATTCGACGATGGCCTGTTGCGGCTGTTGGTCGGCTTCGTAGACCAGCGCCAAGGCGCGATGACAGTCGGCGCAGTTGCCGGCTGACTCTCGCAAGGCATGCAGCAAGCGCCGTCGCGCCTTGCGCAGCCTGCCGCGATTGACGAAGCGCTGCGCCTGTGCGAGCAGCCCTTCGATTGTCTCTTGCTCGTCGCCGCGCGCCCGCTTGAACAGGTCGCGCGCTTCGCCAGAGTAAGGATTGATCGTCAACGCCGTTTCGGCTTCGCGCATAGCCTGCGCCGCGTCACCGGCCATCAGCAAAGCCTCGCCCATCAACCAGTGACCATTAGCAAAGTACGGGTCGCGTCGGATCGCTTCGCCGGCCTCTTCGCGTAGCCCTGCGGCGTCTTTTGAAAGCCAGGCAAGGTAGGCAAGCAGCAGGTGGCTGGCATCGGGCGTCAACGTGTGTGACAACGACGCGCGCGCCGCCGCCGTCGCTTCGCGGATGGCCGCCTCGCGCGCCGCTGTCAGGCGCGCCGCTTCGGCTTGTGAGATGTTGGTTACATTCAGCCGCGCCTGCGCCACGTCGGCAAACAACGCCAGCGAGCGCGCCAGCTCGAACTGATATGCCCCGGTCGCCTCTGCGCTGTTAGCCGCGGCCCGGCCCGCCGCGAGCGCGCCATCGAAATCGCCGCCGAGCGCGGCAGCAAACGAGCGGCGCATCTCTACGTCTGCGCGCACCAGCACGAGCGCGTACCACGACACGATAACGAAGATGGTGACACCGGCCCCCGCGATCCCGCGATGCAGTAGACGCGTCGCCGGTCTTACGCCGCCATCAGCAGAGCGGCTGTCGTCGCGACGCACACCCATCACGACGTTGAAGGCCGCCTGCGCCAGCCCCGCGAAGGCGAAAAAATAAAGCCCCGTCGGAATCTGGTCAAAGATGAAAATGTTGTGCGCGGCGACGGCGGCGAGCGCCGCTATCAAGCCGGCGCATGTAATTTTCATCTCCCTGTCGGCGGCGCGGCGCGCGGCGATGGCCAGCCGCCAGAAAGCAGAGATTAGCACGGCAACATAAAAGATCGCGCCCGCCACGCCGTTCGAAACCGCCACGTCGAGATAGGCGTCGTGCGGGCTTTCGTTATTCGTTTGCGGCGCGAGCTGGGCAAGCTCCAGCGACTTGTATGGCAGGAAAGCCAATCGAAACCCTTCGGGGCCGCAGCCTGTAAGGCCATAAGCCGGGAGCATCGCCAGCGTGTCGCGCCACAAAAGCGTGCGGCCCGCACCGCTCGCGCCTTCGGCGATGGCAGCGCGGGCGCGCACAATGATCTGCCGCGACGCAGGGTTGACGGCGATCAACCCCAGCGCGCCGATGACGATAAGCGCCGCGACCGTTGCACGGCGCACGGCGCGGCGGTCGCGCCAGATCGCAGGCCCTTCCCGGCGTCTGCCTGCGGCCAGCGCCAGCGCCAGCGCTCCGACCGCAAGTCCGACGATGGCTCCGCGCGTACCGCTAAAGACGATGACAAGCGTCGAAAGCAGCGTCGCCACCAGCGCCAGCAAGCGGGCGCGCCCTTGCCGCGCCAGCGCGAGAGCGGCGCTCACGGGCGTCGTGTAGAGCAGAAAATTTCCGAGGTAATCGGCGTGCCCCAGTGTGCTGATGACGCGGACGACGCGCCCGGCGGCGGACGCGAAGGTATAGAGGTTCGCCGACATGAACGGGTCGCGTCCGAAGAACTGCGCGAAGCCGTAGGTGGCGACGACCAGCCCTGTGATTGTGACGGCCCAGAGCGTCTGTTGCAGCCGCGCCCGCGACTCGCCGATGATGATGACCAAGCTCAGGCAGCAGATCAGAAAGCACACGCGCGTCAGCAAGCCCATTTGATTCTCAAAGCTGCCGAACAACGCGAGGCGCGGCGCGACGCCGAAAGCGGTCGAGGTCGCGAGCGTCGCGACGTAGAGCAGGATGAGCAAGACATGCGGCGAACGCAGCAATCGCAATCGCGCGCCGCCGGGCGCAAACTCCGTCCATCCCATCAGGCCGACGAGCGCCGCCGAGCCAACGAGCAACACGACCACCTTCGGCAGCGTGAACGTGCGGTGTACCGCCGTGCTGAAGACCAGCGGCACCAGCGCCAGCAGTGCCAGGCTCACCGCAAACGCCAGCGCGCGGACAGGCGTTGTGGCCTTGGTTACAGAAGCAGGCTGGCGCGATGACTTCATGACGATTGTGAGATCAGGTGGCGCGCTTTCCGATCAGCGGGCGGCAAAAGGCGGCGCCAGCAAAACGAAGCTGGCGCCGCCTGCGGTTATCAATGCCTGGTGTCGCCGCCACGCCGCCCGGTCGCGCGCCGCGATGGGCAGGCCGGCGGGTCGCGGCGGGCTGCCGCGCTAATGCATCGCCCGATGTTCATTGACGCCTTTGATAATGTCGCCGACGGTCAAGAACTTCGGAATCGCGTCATCGGGTATCTTGATCTTAAAGGCTTCTTCCAGCCGCAGGGCGATGTTGAGCGCGTCGAGCGAGTCGGCGCCGAGGTCTTTCATCAGATGTGTCGCCGGCTCTAGCTGGTCGCGATCCACGCGCAGCTCCGCGACGATGATGTCTTTTACCGCGTCCTCGATTGTCTCAACCGCTTGTCTGGTCATAGCACTTTCCCTTCGATACAGCCGTCTCCGTATTGTCGAGTTTGGGGCCTGGATTTGAATTTCAAGGCGTACAGTTTACCCTTGAAAGGCGCGCACGACAAGCACGGCGTTGTTGCCGCCGAAACCGAACGAATTCGACATCGCCGTGCGCAGTGGATTGCTGCCGCTCACCCGCCGCGCCCCTTCGGTGATGTAATCGAGGTCGCATTGCGGATCGGCTTCCTCGTAGTTGATCGTCGGGGGGAGAATCTGATTATCAATCGCCAGCGTCGCGGCGATCAACTCAATTGCGCCCGCCGCGCCCATCGAATGGCCGATCATCGATTTGATCGAGTTTATGGGAATCTCGCGAGCGCGGTCGCCGAAGACGCGCTTGATGGCCTCGGTTTCGGACTGGTCGTTGAGCTTGGTGGCGGTGCCATGCGCGTTGATGTGATCGATCTCTGCCGGCGCAACATTCGCATCTTTGAGGGCGCGCAGGATGGCGTTCGCCTCGCCGTCGGGATCAGGAAAGGTGATGTGCGCGGCGTCGGCCGTCGAGCCGTAACCGAGAATCTCGCCATAGATCCGAGCGCCGCGCGCGACGGCCAGCTCCAGCGCTTCCAGCACGACGATGCCCGCGCCTTCCGACAGCACAAAGCCGTCGCGGTTGGCGCTGAAGGGCTTGCAGGCGCGCTCGGGCGGATCGTTCTTGGTTGACAGCACGCGCATGTCTTTCCACGCATCCATCACCACAGGGGTCACCGGAGCATCGGCGCCGCCGGCAATCATGCGGTCGGCGTGACCGTAGCGAATCAAGTGAAACGCCTGACCGATGGCGTTCGCGCCCGACGAGCAGGCGGTCGTCACCGTCAGGTTCGGGCCGCGCGTCTTGAAGCGGATGGCGATGTTTGAAGACGACGCGTTGTACATCGACTTCGGAATCGCAATGGCCGAGCGCCGGCCACGGCCATTCGAGAAGAAAGCGCCGCAGTACTCTTCAATCGAGCTCTGCCCGCCGAAGCCTGTCCCCAGCATCACGCCGACGTCATAGCTGTCGAGCTGGCCATTGGTCAGCCCGGCTTCGCCCGTCGCCATGCCGGTGGCCGCAATCGCCATCTGCGAGACGCGGTCGAGACGCGCCATCTCGCGGTCGTCGAAAAAGTCGAGCGGGCGAAAGTCGCGACAGACGCCGGCGATGTTCGTTCGCAGTCCCGAGGTGTCGAACTCTTCAATGCGCACAATGCCGCTGCGCCCGGCAGTGAGCGCCGACCAAACGACCTCGCGCCCGCAGCCCAGCGGGGTAATCAATCCGATGCCTGTTACGACGACTCGCCTCATAAAGAGTGACAAGTGACAAGTGACAAGTGACAAGTGACAAGTAAAGACAAGCGGGGTTTCCCTCTTATCACCTGTCACTGTTTACTTGTCACTGAATGATCTCCATCTTTTTGCCGATGCGATACATGGCTTCGAGCAGGCGTTCGAGGTGCTCTTCCGTGTGCGTCGCCATGCAACTGATACGCACCAGACTGTGCGCCACTGCCGGCGCCAGCACAGGGTTGGTGTAGATGCCTTCGCCCATCAGCTCCCAGAAGAAGCGGCAGACCAACACCTCGTCATCCACGATGACCGGGATGATCGGCGTCATGCCGTTAAAGCTCTCATGCGGTTCGAGCAGCTTGTAGCCCATTGCTCTCAGCTCGCGCTTCAGTTTCGCGCTCGTCGCCAGCAGCCGTGTGCGCAGCTCCGGCTCGCGCTCGATG
This sequence comes from Blastocatellia bacterium, assembly GCA_035275065.1. NCBI lineage: Bacteria > Pseudomonadati > Acidobacteriota > Blastocatellia > Blastocatellia bacterium. The sequence continues at coordinate 60,192 of DATENM010000150.1, read as the reverse complement.
ATCTCGATGGCTTTCAAGACGGCGGCCGCATTCGCCGGCGACAGCGACGCCGAATAGACGAAAGCGCGGCTGTGGTGCTTGATGAATTCGATGACCTCGCGGCGCGCGGCGATGAAGCCGCCGATTGAGGCGAAGGATTTCGAAAACGTCCCCATCACCACATCAACGTTGCTTTCGACCCCGTAATGCTCGACCGCGCCGCGCCCGTGAGCGCCGAGCACGCCGATGCCATGCGCTTCGTCAACGTAAACCCGCGCGCCGTAGGTTTGCGCCAGCCGGACAATCTCCGGCAGGTTGGCGGTGTCGCCTTCCATCGAAAAGACGCCGTCAACGACAATCAGGCGGCCTTCGTCCGGCGGCAGGCTTTCGAGCACTTTTTCGAGATCGCGCATGTCGTTGTGGCGATAGCGCATCGTGCGCGCAAACGATGCCAGGCAGCCGTCGAGCAGCGAAGCGTGAATGTTGCGGTCAGCGATAATCACATCGCCTTTCTGGGCAATCGTCGCCAGCGCGCCGAAGTTGGTCTGAAAGCCTGTGCCGAAGGCCAGCGCCGATTCGCGCTTCATAAAGCGCGCCAGCGTCGCTTCCAGGCGAACGTGCAGGTCCATGGTGCCGTTGAGCATGCGCGAGCCCGAACAGCCGGTGCCGTACTGTTGAACGGCTTCGATGGCGGCGGCCTTCACTTCGGGTCGCGTCGTCAGTCCCAGGTAGTTGTTCGAGCCGAACATCAAGACGCGGCGGTCGCCCATCATCACTTCGGCTTCGCCCGTATCAATCGCCCCCGAAAATTCCGTGAAGTAGGGATAGAGTCCGACGCGGCGGAACTCGTCTGCCTTTGTATACGACAGTGCTTTCTCGAACACATCTTTCGCGGCGATCCGCGATGGCTGCTGCATGCTGAACACCCCTTACCTAACGGAATCTTTGAACTACACACCTTATCACGAGGAACCCGAGCGAAAACTTGTTTCCCTGCAATGCCGAGAATTATAGCTGAAAACGCCGGCAGGGCAAGCGGTAAACAGGAGGCAGGAGGCAGGAAGCGGGCGGCAGTAAAAACCATCTGCCAGCCTTCACAGGCGGCCCATGCGAGTCGCCTCGCCCGGCCGGCTTTCTTTTTGACGGCTTCCTGCTTACGGCCCCCTGCCTACTATTTTCCTGGGCACGCGCTCGCTCAGGCGGCAGGTGATCTCATAAGAGATCGTGCCAGCCTGCTTGGCGACCTCCTCGGCAGAGATTTCCTGCGTGCCTTGCTGCCCGATGACCGTCACCTCGTCGTTGAGCGCGGCACCGTTGATGTCTGTGACATCAATCAAAGTCAAATCCATGCTGATGCGGCCCACGATGGGGGCAAACTGGCCACGCACCAGCACGCGCCCGCGGTTTGAGAGGGCACGCGGCAATCCATCTTCGTAACCGATGGCGAGCGTCGCGATAAGGCTCTCGCGCAGGGTCGTGAAGGTGCCGCCATAACCGAGCGGCGCGCCCCGCGCCACCCTTTTCATATGAATGATGCGCGTCCGCAGCGCCAGCACCGCCCGCCAGTCGAGCCGAGGCGTTTGCGGATTCACGACATCGCGCCACAAGCCGTAAAGCACGCCGCCGGGCCGCACCAGGTTGCCGCGCGCCCGCGGATAAGCCAGCGACGCCGCGCTGTTGGCTTCGTGAATCCACGCCGGCTGATGGCCACGGGCATGGATTTCAGCCAGGGCACTTTCAAAGCGCGCCATCTGTAGCCGGGTAAACTCATCTTTATCCGGCTGGTCGGCAGAAGCGAAGTGCGTCATCACGCCATCAAGCCGCAAGTGTGTGAAGCCATCGGCTCGTTCGAGAAAGCGCGCCAGCTCCATATACGGCACGCCGAGCCGTCCCATGCCGGTATCCACTTTCAAATGATAAGCCGCCGGGCGGCTGGCGCGCCGCGCCTCGGCGTCGAGGCGTTCGAGCAGGTCGAGACGATACAGCACCGGGGTCAATTGCGCGGCCAGCAGCCCGGCCTCCTGCCCTTCCCAGAAACCGCCGAGACAGAGCACGGGCCGCGTCACGCCCGCCTCTCTGAGCGCGGCCCCTTCTTCGGGCAAGGCGACCCCGAACCAGTCTGCGCCGGCGCCTTCGAGCGCCACGGCACACGCCGCCGCGCCGTGACCGTAAGCGTCGGCTTTGACCGCCGGCATCACGGCGACCTCGGCGCCGACCGCCTGTTTGACGAGACCAAGATTGTGCGCCAGGTGATCGAGGTTGATCTCGGCCCAGGTCGGGCGGCCCGGCGGCAGAAAAGCTGAAGCCTGCGCGTCGGAAGATGAATCGGCAGCGGCCCGCGACACCAACTCGCCCGGCGGCGTATCCCCTGCCCCTTGCTCATCCTTCATCTCGGCATCCCTCGGCGTTGTGGCCCGGCTACTCCTTCCACATGTTTTCGAAGCGCGTGAACTCTTTTAAGAAGGCCATCTGCACAGTGCCCGTGGGGCCGTTGCGCTGCTTGCCGACGATCAACTCGGCGACGCCGCGATTCTCGTCCGACGGATTGTAGACTTCGTCACGGTAGATGAAGCAAACGACGTCGGCGTCCTGCTCAATCGAATTATGCGGGATGATTTCATTGGCAATGAAATTATGGAAGTGTTCGACTGTGAGGTCATAGACTTCGGTTTCACCATCTAGCTCAATCGAGGTAATCTCATCCCAATAAACGCTGCTGTGAGCCAGCTTATTGAGTTCCTCAGAATGCACAACGCTCGCAAGGCGCGCAGCGCGTTCGCGGCTGATGTTCTGTTTATAAATTCCTGTTCCACAATATCGAGTGCTTATCCCCTCGAACATCTGACGCGTCGTCATGCCAGCCACCTCCATTGCTGGCACAACAAGGTTTCTCCAAACCTCGCTGGGAATGATATCCCGATTAGTATTTGCCGGGCGGTTTCCAATATATGCCGCGATTTCACGTAAGGAACCGTTCTTATATTCTCCGACTGCGCCGACCAGCTCGATGAATCGTTGGAGGTCAGGCTTGCCGCTTAAAGAAACATGAAATTGGTCGTGCCCTTTTCCATTTTGCGATCTGCGTCTGAGCCATGCAGTGATGCCGAGCCGCAGCAAGAGCGATTGCACGTCGCGCGCGAGTCGCTCGCTGCTCGATGCGTAATAAACGGCGGGCGCATAAAAGCCCGGCTTCAGGCGAATGCAGCCATCCGTCGCCCACAGGTGGCGCAGGAAGCGCGCGATGGCCGGCGCCGGCTGCTTAAAGACTTTGTCGGGAACATGCTTTTCGTAAGATCGCAGCCCGAAGATGCCCAAGTCATCGAGCCATTCAGCAACGGCGCTGCGGACATTATGCGTATGATGCCGCGTCGAGGTCAGATAGACCTGATACCAGTTGCGCTCCGGGTTGATGCGCGGTCGAACTTCATCGCCAAACACTTCGGTGGCCAGCGCGGCGACCAACTCGGCGAGATCTTTTTCGCGCGTCGTGTACTGAATGACATGACGTGGCAGAGTACAACCATCGCCGATAAGATGGGCTGCCAGAGCCAGTTCCGCGTTGCTGATGGTTTGCGGATACGGGCTCGGCAACTCGCGCGGGGCGGCCAATCGCTCGCCGATCCTTAATTCATCGAGCCGCAACCACCCGGCAAACGTGCGGAACTTATGATTGGCGGTGGCGCGAATCGTTCGCCCCAATCGCGTCGTCAAACGATAAACCGACTTGACGCCTGTCGAGAAAGCGCGGCTGACGATGGCGCGCTCGATCTGCAGGGTTTCTTCGTTCAAGGCCCAGACGGCGAATCCTGACCTGCCGACGAGATCACGGATTGGCACCTGCGCGCCGGTGTCGGCCATCGTCACCAAGCTCTCGCCGGCGAGGCAGCCGCTCTCACGAAGGTCGCTCAACTGCGGGCGGTGGTCGCTGCGGGTTTCGGTGGCGCGCGACAACTGCGACAGCGCGATCACCGGCACATTCAGCTCTTTGGCCAGGCTCTTGAGGTCGCGCGAAATCTGCGACACTTCCTGCTGGCGCGACTCGATGCGCCCGCGACCCGACATCAATTGCATATAGTCAATGATGAGCAGGTCAAGCCGGTGCTCGGCTTTGAGCCTTCGACATTTGGCGCGCATCTCCAGCACCCCGGAGCCCGGCGTGTCATCGATGTAAACCTGCGTCTCGCACAAACGCCGCAAGGCGTCGGCCAGCCGCGCCCACTCTTCGCGATTCAAGTAGCCGGTGCGCAGGCGGTGCGCGTCGACGCGGGCCTCGGAACAGAGCAGGCGCGATACCAGTTGTTCGGCAGACATCTCCAGGCTGAAGATGCCGACGGTGCTGCCGTTCTTCGCCGCATACAACGCCATGTTCAACGCCAGCGCCGTGTTGTGCGTGACGACATAATCATCCGTGATGTAAAGCTGCGTCGGGTGCGTCACGGCGATGCAGCGCGCCTCGACCTGCCGCACCGGCTCAATCGAAACAAAGGTCGGCAGCTTGCGCCGCTTTCTTATGGCGGCAGCGCGGGCGCGCTTCTCAGGCAGTGTAAACAGGCTGGCGGGCTGCGGATGCCCAATGTTGACGACAAACGACAATCGTCCTTGCCGCCGCTCTCCGTCATACGTGTAGACCGGCTGTTTGCTGTTCTTCGTCGCCCAGCTGCCCAGCGAACGCGCCAGCTCAACGACATCGTCTGCGAGCCGCTCGCTCGACGTAGCGAAGCGGACCGAGCCGGTCTTCTCCACCCAGCCGTCAGCATCGAGCAGCCCTTGCAGCAACGCCAGCCGCGCCGCCCGATTCGCCGTCTTGTATGGCTCCGGGATGAATTTGCTCTCGCTCCGTTTTCCCCAAAGGCCCAGACTCTTCAATTCTTCTTTGAGCGGATTCGGCCACACGCCATAGCGTCCCGGTCGGCACTGCCCATCGGTCTGCACAAGGCGATAGTCATATCGCCCGGCATGATTGATCGTCAGCGCGGGCTCCAGCTCCGCCGTCATTCGGCTCAAGATCGAATGGCTCGCGGTCGAGAACCGTAAGGTGTTGAAATCGCCTTCGCCGATGAGCAGACCTAAGACCCGGGGGTCTACGGGCAGCGACTGGTTGTGCCCGAAATCGCCTGAGACCATATCGATCCACAGACGTTTCTGATAGCGCTTGCGCGTGAGCAATGTCGCGACTTCCGTCGTCGTCAACACTCTTGGCGCGGGCCAGTTCCGGTAATGGACGCTCCACAGGTGTTCGCCGCAACATTCTGTCGCGCGGCCATCCGAGAAGGTCACTTGATAAATCTGCTTGACCCCTTGCGGATAGATGCCGATGACGGTCGAAGGCCGGCCATCAACTGAAGCCAGGTCATCACCGACTTCAAGCTCGCCCATCGTCTTCCAGCCGCTCTCGGTGAGCACCCGCGCGTCCAACGGTTGCGCTTTGCCCATTGACGGGCGCGCGGCGACGATGATCAGGTCCTGGCGTTGAAGCCCGGAGGTGAGCTGATCAAAATCGGTGAAGCCGGTCGGCACGCCGGTAATCATTTCGGGCCGCCCGGCCATCTGCTCGATCTGTTCGAGGCGGCGCTGCGCCACTTCGCCGATGTATTGAAAGCCCTGGCGCACGCGGTCTTCGGCAATCTGAAAGATTAAGGCTTCGGCGCGATCAATGATGATCTCGGGGTCATCTTCTTCGTCAAAGCAACTGGCGATGATCTGATTCGAGGCGGTGATCAGCTTGCGCAGTTGCGATTTAGATTTGACGATCTTGGCGTAATGCTCGATGGTGTCGGTGCGCGGCACGCCGTCCATGAGCGAGGCGATGTAGGTGAGGCCGCCAACCTGCTCGAACTCGGCGGCCTTGCGCAGCTCATCGGTTAGCGTGATGTGGTCAATGGCGGCGCCGCGCTCGCTCAAGGAGATCATCTTTTCGTAGATGCGCCGATGCGAGTCGAGAAAGAAATCTTCGCGCTTCAGCAGCTCGATGGCCTGATTGCAGACGGCGTTGTCGAGCAGGATTGCGCCCAGGATGGAGCGCTCCGCCTCGACATTAGAAGGCAGCCCTTTATCGAAAAAAGGATCACTTGAGGCAGCACGTGACATACCAATGATTCCAAACGTTCTGGGGGGATGATTTCTGGAGCGAACGACACCAGAGACAGAAAGCGCGGAACGGCTGCGTCCTCAACCGTTCCGCGCCAGATGATAGCAGAAGGAGGGGCGAGGGGCTAGTGGCTAGTGGCTAGTGGAAAGACGCGTTTTATTTCGCGACTCTCGACTCAACTCCCTCGCCCCCGGTCCCTGGCCCCTGATCCCTACTCTTGCGCCGATTCGGCTTCGTCGGCGACGGCGGCGGCAAGGCCCGGTGCTTCGGTCGCAGCCTCAGCCGTTGCCTCTGCCGGCTCAGAACTGGCTTCCGCAGCCGTTTCCGCGGCGGCTGGCTCTTCGGCTTCGCCCTCCTTGCGCACCTTCACCTTGATGACCGGCGCGACCTCGCGGTGCAGCTTGATGGTGACCTCGAAATCGCCGACCTCCTTGATGTGATCACGCAGGCTGAGGCGGCGGCGTTCGACGGTGTAGCCGAGCCGCTTCAATTCTTCGACGATGTCGAGCGCCGTCACCGAGCCATAGAGAACGCCATGCTCGCCGACGCGCCGCTCAAAGCGCAGCTCCAGGCCATCGAGCTTCTGGGCCTCTCCCTGCGCGCTCGTCTTCTCGCGCTGCTCGCGCTTGGCCAGGACGCGCCGCTGCTCATCGATCATGCGGCGGTTGCCGGCGCTCGCTTCGATTGCCAGCCCCTGCGGCAGCAGGTAATTGCGCCCATAACCGGCGCGCACGCGCACCACCTGACCGCGCTGGCCGAGATTGTCTACGTCTTCTTTCAACAAAACATCCATGTGTGCCATTGAATCATCCTCGTTCGATTTTGGATTTTAGATTTTGGATTTTGGATTGAGGGACAATGCCAAAGCCTCAATCTGCCAATCCAAAATCGGCAATCCAAAATCCAAAATCGTTAGTCTGTCGCGAACGGCAGCAGTGCAGCGTTGCGAGCGCGCTTGATGGCTTCCGCCAGCATGCGCTGGTGCGGCGCGCAGGTGCCCGAGATGCGGCGCGGCAGAATCTTGCCGCGCTCCGGCACGTAGCTGCCAAGCGTCTTGGAGTCTTTGTAATCGATATAATCGACGCGGTCGGCGCAGAAGCGGCACGACTTGCGGGCGCGCACAAAACGGCGGCCCCCCTGGCCGCGGCGGTCGTCGCGGCGCGGCTGTTCTCTATCGCTGCTCATTTATTCTTCCTCCTCTTCGTCGCCGACCGGCAGCACCGGCTCACTGTTACGCGAGCCGCGAGCGCCGGCCCCGGCGCGAACGCGGGCCGCGCGGCGGGCGCGGAACTTCTCGGCGCGCTTCAGGTCTTCGTCAATGCGAATGGTGATGTAACGGATGACCGCGTCATTGACGCGCATGCGGCGTTCAAGCTCGGCGATCTCTGCGCCGGTGCCTTCGACCGTCAGCACGACGTAATGGCCGTCATTGAATTTGCCGATGGGGTAAGCGAGGCGGCGGCGGCCCATGCGATTGACATTCGTGACCTGCGCGCCCTGGTTGGTAATGACGTCACGCATCTGCGTGACCAGCGTTTCAATATCGCCCTCTTCGGTGTTCGGGGCGATGATAAACAGAACTTCGTAAACTCTCATGTGAGAGATATCCTCCTTGTGGATTTCGTTCGGCTCCGCACCAAGCGAAGCTCACGGTTAAGCCCTGCGCTCGCGGCGCAGAGCAAGGAGATTCACAATAGAACCTCTTGGCAAAGAACAGTGAGGGAAGTATTCAGGAGTCAGGAGTCAGAATGAATTTGGAAGGCGCAGCAAGTCTACTCAATGCCGCCGACTTCCTTTTCCATTCTGGCTCCTGACTCCTGACTTCTGACTCCCTTCCTCTAATCACTCCTCGCTCACTTCCTTGACGCGCTCGTTGAAGCGCGCCTGAGCGCGTTCGACGCCTTCGGCCAGAATCACTTCGATGGCGTCGGCGGCGCGGTCGAGCGTTTCGTCGAGCAGCACGCGGTCGCGCTTCGGGATCACCGCGAGCACGAAGCTCGCCAGATCGCCCACCGGATGATCCGGCTTGACGCCGAGCCGCAGGCGCGTGAAGCGATCAGAGCCGAGCCGCTCGATGATCGACTTCAAGCCCTTCTGGCCGCCGGCGCTGCCTCCGGGGCGCACGCGAATCATGCCGAAGGGCAAGGCAACATCGTCGGAAGCGACGATCAGATTACTCAGATCGCCGTCGCCATAGCGTGCCAGCAAAGGCTTGACCGCGTCGCCGCTCAGGTTCATATAAGTCTGCGGCTTGACGAGCAGCACGCGGCGGCCTGCGAGCGTCACCTCGGCCACTTTCGCGCCCGGCGCGTCACGGAAGCGACGCCCACCGGCCCGCGCCAGCAACCTTTCAATGAGCATGAATCCAAAGTTGTGGCGCGTCTCTTCGTACTCGCCACCCGGATTCCCCAGACCGACGATCAACATCATAAGACAGTGACAAGTGACAAGTGACAAGTGATGAGAGGGGTTACCGTGTCACTCGTCACTTGCCACCTGTCACTACTCTTCGGTCTTGCCCTTCTTGATGACTTCCGGCTCTGAGGTCGCCGCTGCTTCGGCTTCCACGGCAGTCGGCGCCGCCGTTTCGGCCAGGCGCGGCGTCAGGACGCCGGCAATCACCTGATGATCATCGGCCATCACCTTAATCTTGGTGCGGTCGTAAACCAGGTCGCCGACCGTCGCATGATCGCCGAGGTGCAGGTTCGCAACGTCGAGCTTCAGGTGTTCAGGAATGTCACCCGGCAGGCATTCGACTTCGACACTACGCAGTTGCAGGTCGAGGATGCCGCCGTCCAGCTTGACGCCGACCGGTTCGCCGACGACTTCAATCGTCACGTGCACGCGCGTCGTTTCAGTCAGCGACAGGCGCAGCAGGTCTGCATGCAGCAGGCGGCCTCTGACCGGATCAACCTGCCAGTCTTTGATGATGACGGTCGCCGGCTCGCCGCCGCCCGGCAGCGCCACCTTGAAGATCGTGTTGTGCCCGGTCTCCGAGCGCAAAATGTTGGCAATCTCTTTCGCATTGATGGCAATGGCCACGGCTTCGTCGCCGCCGCCATAGACCGCCGCCGGGATCATGCCCTGAGCGCGCAGGCGGCGCGAATCGCCCTTGCCCGCCGCGCCGCGTGTGTTCGCATTGATGGTAATGTCAGTAATCATTTCAGCTCCGCTGGGTGTCGGGTGTCAGGGGTTGGGTGCTGGGATAAGACTCTAAGGTTCTTACCAACACCCGGCACCCGATACCCGGCCCCTAAATAAATAACTTGCTCACAGAAGTCTCGTCGTGGATCGAAAGGATGGCTTCCGCCAGCAGTTTCGCCACGCTCAAACATTTGATCTTCGGAGACCGGCACGCATTGTCGCTCGGAATCGTGTTCGTCACCACGACTTCCTTGAGCGGCGAAGCGTTGATGCGCTCGACCGCCGGGCCGCTCAACACCGCGTGCGTCGCCGACGCCAGCACGGTTTCTGCGCCGTTCGCCTTGAGCGCCTCGGCGGCTTTGACCAGCGTGCCCGCCGTATCAATCATATCGTCAATGATCAGCGTCGTGCGCCCTTCGACGTCGCCGACGACGTTCAGCACTTCGACTTCGCCGAGCCGCTCGTAATCGCGCCGCTTATCAATGATCGCCAGCTCCGCGCCCAGCCGCTTGCCGTAGGCCCGCGCCCGCTCGACGCCGCCGGCATCCGGCGCGACGACCGTGAGCCGCGGCAGCTTCAGCTCTTGAAAGTAACCGACCAGCACCGGCGCGGCGAACAGGTGATCCGCCGGGATGTCAAAGAAGCCTTGAATCTGCCCGGCGTGCAGGTCGAATAACAAGACGCGGTCCGCGCCCGCCCCGGTAATCAGGTTCGCCACCAGCTTCGAGGTAATCGGCACGCGCGGGCGGTCTTTGCGATCCTTGCGGGCGTAGCCGTAATACGGAATCACCGCCGTGATGCGCCGCGCCGACGAGCGCCGAAAGGCGTCGAGCATGATCAGCAATTCCATGATATTGCCATCAACCGGCGGGCAGGTCGGCTGGACGATGAAGCAATCTTCGCCGCGCACGTTTTCGAGGATCTGAAAATTGAACTCGCCATCGGTGAAACGCCCGACGTGCGCCTTGCCCAAGTCGATGCCGAGATGATCGCAGATCTCTTCGGCGAGCCGCTTATTGGCATTGCCGGAGAAGATTTTGACGTTGCCGTTCGGATGCGGCGAACCGTCCCAGGTGTTCACGCTGCCTCCACATCAAAAGAGTGATAAGTAAACGGTGACAAGCGACAAGAGAGAAGTGCGATTTTATCTTGTCACTTGCCGCTTGTCACTATTTACTGGGATTGGCTGGGGAGGGAGGATTCGAACCTCCGAATGGCGGCTCCAAAGGCCGCTGCCTTACCGCTTGGCGACTCCCCAACATGGCCATCGGCGGATGATCTAAGCGAATCTCGTCGCGTGGACGTTCGGCCTGGACATGCAGCTGATCTGCGAGATCAGGCAGCCGGCGCGTGGTCATTCAAAAATGGATTCCTGGTATGCTTGACGGCTGACGGCGCGCGCCCGCTCGGCCCAGCAGCCGGCGGCGCGCAACTCGGCTTGCGCCCGCTCGTTCGTCTCCGAATTGTCAAAGACCGCCCAAACCGTGCCGCCGCTGCCGCTCATCAACACATGCCGTGCGTCACAGCCTTTCAGCCGACGTTTGACTTCCGCAATTTCGGGGTGAGCGGCTATAACGGTCTCTTCCAGATCGTTCGCAGCCACAAGCGGTAGCTCACGGATGGCTTTCGCGGCAAACAGAGTAAAGGGCATGATACGAAGCGCCTCTTGCCTTGTCAACCGCGAAAGCCCTCGATAAGCCGTCATTGTCGAGACCGCAATGCCCGCGTTGACGAGCAATAATTCATCGCACTCGACCTGTTCAAGCGGGTAGACCTCTTCGCCGCGCCCGACCCCTAAGACCGTGCCGCCGACGAGAAACAGCGGTACGTCCGAGCCTAAGCCGGCGGCGATCTCGAATAGCTCGCGCTCGTCGAGATTGACCTCCCATAGCCGCGCTAACCCCAGAAGCGTCGCCGCCGCGTTCGACGAGCCGCCGCCCAGCCCCGCCGCGACCGGAATGCGCTTGTTGATTTGAATGCGCGCGCCTTTCCGCAAGCCGATGGCGGCGCGCAGCCGGGTCGCGGCTTTATGCACAAGGTTGCTTTCATCGAGCGGCACGCGCTCGTCGTCGCAGGCAATCTCAATCGCGCTCGCGGTCGCCGTCAATTGCAAGGTGTCGTGCAGCGACACGGTCTGATAGATGGTGCGCAGCTCGTGATAGCCGTCTTCGCGCTTGAACAGCACGTCGAGCGTCCAGTTAATTTTGGCGTAGGATTTGATCGACAGCGTCATGGTTCATCGGTGCCGCTTGCGGGCGCGGCCATGCTACCGCAAAGAGAGGCGAGGGGCTAGGGGCCGGGGAAGAGTAAGCGAAAAACACGCGCCGGCTCTCTCGTCCCTGTCCCCTAGCTCCCTGGCCCCTCTCTACGATACACTCGTCTTTTTACGTTCACTTCTCATCCGTCGCATGGAGATTATGAAAGAAGCCAAAGAGTTGACCGGCATCGCCTCCGTCGAAGAGATTCGCGCACACTTCCCGGCGCTCGAACGCCGTCATAACGGCTACCCTGTGGCCTACTTTGACGGGCCGGGCGGCACGCAAGTGCCTCGCCCGGTCGTTGAAGCAATGAGCGATTATCTCTACCACCACAACGCCAATACCCACTGGGCCTACCCGACGAGCGCCGAAACCGACGCCTTGATTGAATCAGCGCGGGTCGCGCTCGCCGATTTCTTCAATGCCGATTCGACCGAGATCGCCTTCGGCTTGAACATGACGACGCTGACCTTTCACCTGGCGCGCGCCCTCGGCTACACGTTCGGCGCCGGCGACGAGATCGTCGTCACCGAGCTTGATCATCACGGCAACGTCGCGCCCTGGCATCAGCTCGCCAAAGAGCGCGGCGTCGAGATTCGCACGGTGAAGATGGACGCGGCGGCCGGCCAGCTCGACTGGCCGGCCTTTGAGCAGTGTGTCACGCCGCGCACGAAACTGGTCGCGGTGGGCGCGGCGTCGAACGCGCTGGGCACGATTAACGATCTCGCGCGCGCCGTCCGCATGGCCCGACAGGTTGGCGCTCTGGTCTTCGTTGACGCGGTGCATTACGCGCCGCACGAGCTGGTTGACGTGCGTGCGATGGATTGCGATTTTCTGGCCTGCTCGGCCTATAAGTTTTATGGGCCGCACATCGGCGTGCTGTACGGAAGGCGCGGGTTGCTTGAAGCGCTCGACTTTCCCAAGCTGCTGCCGGCGCCCGATTATGCGCCCGACCGCGCCGAAACCGGCACGCAAAACCACGAAGGCATGATCGGCGCGGCGGCTGCCGTAGACTTTCTCGCTTCGCTCGCGGCAGGCGGCACACGGCGCGAGCGCCTGCAATCGGCCTTTGCCGGCCTGCATGAGCGTGGGGTGAGGTTGCTTACAAAACTATGGGAGGGGCTCGCGGCCATCGAAGGCATCCGTCTCTACGGCCCGCCGCCCGCCGCGCCGCGCACGCCGACCGTGTCGTTCACGCTCGCGGGGCAGCCGTCGCTTGCGGTCGCCGAGTTTCTGGCCGCGCGCGGCCTGTTTGCTTCAAACGGCGACTTCTACGCCTGGACGGTGGTTGAGCGATTGGGACTTGTCGAAGAGGGTCTGTTGCGCGTCGGCTGCGCCTGTTACACGACCGACGAAGAGATTGACCGCTTGCTCGAAGTGGTGCGCGAGCTGGCGAGCGGCACGTCCCGCTGAAGTCGGACGAAAGAATCGAGCGCCGGCAGCGGCGCTCGATTACCTTACTCATCGCCTAAGCGAGCGCCCGGCGTTCCATGACCATCCGGTGTGCCGAGAGCGTTCCCAGCTCGAAAGAGTTGGCCGCCGCCCACAGATAGAGGCGGAAGCGCCGGTAAAGGTGGTGCCCCCAGCGAGCAATCACTGTGCTGCTCTCCGCTTCCAGATTCTCTGCCCACTTTTTGCAAGTCAGGTAATAGTTGTGCCGGTCGTTTTGAATCAGCACGACATCGAAATCCGTGCGGGCGACTTCGGCCAGGTATCGCGGCAGGCAGAGCGGCGAGGTGTTGCCCTCATAGACCCACTTGGTGATGAAGCTCGGCATGCCATGGCGGTCGCCAGAGTAGGCGTCGAGGTAGATGCGCCCGCCGGGCTTGAGCAGTCGCTCGTACTGTCGCAGCGTCCGACGATAGTCCGGCAAGTGCTCGGTGACCCCGAGGTTGACCACGGCATCAAAAGGCGCGGCGCCGCGGTAATCTAGCAAATGTTCTTTGACCACTTCGCAGGGCAACTGTTTGCGGGCGATTATCTCTTGCATGAACTTTTGCGACGCGTCGGAGATGGTAACCGAAGTCACATGCACGCCCCGCGAGCCGGCATACTCAAGGAATGATCCCCAGCCGCCGCCGATGTCCAGCACGCGGTCGCCCGCGCGTATGCCGCAGGCATCCATCGCGAAACGGAACTTGCGCTCCATGCCGACTTCGAGCGGCTCGCCGTCATCCGCGAAGTGGGCGTGCGAGTAGCCGCGAATCCGCTTGTCGAGCCACAACAAGAAGAACTCCGGGTCAATATCATAGTGGCTCTTAATCCACCGCTTATCGCTGCGCACCTGACCGGCGAGCAGCGGCCCCAGATAGGTCGCCATCAAATACTGAAGCGGACGACGGTCGCTCAACAGCCGCCGGTGCTTGAGACTCGCGAGCATATCGCCGAGGATGTCCAGATCACCGTTCATGTAGGCTTCGGCGAGGCGAAGCTCATCAAACGAAGCGACGGCCCGCAAGCCGCGCGCGGTGGCGATGTCGAGCGTGAAGCGCGGCTCGCCCGCGCCAATCAGCGCGCAATAGCCATCCGGCAGCCGTAGCTCGAAGGCCGGGCCGGTGATCCCTTCGGCCGTGAGCTTCTGATAGCGCCGCCGCAGGGCAGTCAACAGGCCGGCGCCGCGCCCGTCAGCGGCGAGCGGCATTTGTTCAGCGATTGGATTCATCGGATTCTCCTTTTGCGAAGTTAATAACAAAACAGATTGCCGCGCGCCGGTCGCCCGACTGCCGTAAGAACCTTGTGGCGATCATTGCCGGCTCAACCAGCGGACCACTTGATGTTCGACGCCGGGCCGCCCGCCAAATCCCAAATCAACGCCCGGCGGGAAAAAGATGTGGCCGCCGCCGTCAACCCAGCGCAGCTTCAGAGCAGCAGAGGCGTCAGCCACTGCGGCGCGCAGGGTGTGCGGCGGGACGACAGGGTCATGCAGGCTGGCAACGACCAGCGACGGGAGGGCCAGCCGGTCAATGACCGGCGCCACGCCGGCGCGCAGGTAATAATCCTTGGCGCTCGCGAAACCGAAGCGCGGGATGACGGTCAGCTCATCACGCTCGAAGGCCGAGCGGGCGCGCTTGACCACGGCGGGCGGCACCGCAACGGGTCGCCGCGCCGCAACCGCCGCGTAGCCGCGATTCATCCCCGCAAAGACATAGCGACGATAGAGCCAACGCCGTGGCTCGTCGAAGGCGACCGCCCCGGCCAGCAGATCAAGCGGCGGGCAGATGGCCGCCGCCGCCCGCAGTCGCGGATCGATCTGCTCGATGGCGGCGCGCAACGCCAGATGACCGCCGACCGAGTATCCCAGCAACCACACATGCCGAAAACGGCGCAGTTCCGGGCTGGTGAGCGCGGCCCGCAGGTCGTCGGTCAGGCCGCCGTGATAGATGTCTTCGCCCGACAGATCAGCGCCGCGCATCGAAAGCCGCAACGACGCATTGCCGGCCTGCGCGACGGCGCGCGCCGCAGCCAGACAGCACGGGCTGTGAGCGTTGCCGCCGATCCCATGAAGAATGATGACGACCGTGTCAGACGCGGGCGCGTCTGACAGCAGGCCGCTGACGCGTACGCTGCCGAGCGCCTCGTCTTTCACTATCGCTTGAAACGGACGTGCAGGCATCTCTGGGGCTGCCGTGATGGCGGCGCGCAGCGCCGGGGCGACCGTCCAGAAGTGGCTGGCAATCTCGCGCTTCAGGCGGATCGCCGAGCCCGAACTGGCCCGGCGACGCTCGCCGAGAAAGCGGTCTAAGGTCAAAGCTGCCGTGTTGCTCATCGTTCGATAACCTCTCTCACGGGAGTCGCGCTCAACCGGCCTGTTCGTTTGGCCAGTGCGACCGGGCTGCAATCTCCTTGGATTTGAATGTCGCGCGCGAAGGCGCAGCGGCTGGTCGCCGTTGCGCCTTCGCGCAGGTTTGCTCCAGCCTGGCGCGCATCAATAAACCGGGCTGGAGCCGATGGCTGATCGTTCTATTTATTTGGGGTGATGCGCTTGAAAACGAATGTGGTGACGATCCCTGAAGTCGTATCGGTGGCATAGAATTCATTGCCGCCGTCAGCAAACACGATGTCGGCGGTGTCACTGCCTATCGCGAGCGTGCCGGTGCAGTCGGCATTGACCGTATAGACTCCCTGCGCCGTAATGTTTTGGAATATCGCGCCGTTGAAGCTCCCAGTCTGCGAGGTGATGATAAAGGCCCCGTGGCCATCCAGCTCGGCCCTGCCGATGGTGGCATACGGGCCGGGAGGCGCGCCCACCTGATTGCCGGGCAAGATCGTGCCGCCGCCATACACTCCATAAGCGCCGGCCACGTTGGCCATGCTACAGGCTCTTTCGTGCTTCAGTTCCTGGCCTTGAGCGGGCGCCGTCGGGCGCGGCCCTCCGGCCATAACCAGCGCCGAGGTGCCGATCATCAGAGCGGCCATGACAACTAACTTTCTCATCGGTTTTCTCTCCTTCTCATCTTTTTTTCGCGGCCGGCTTCAATCATTGCCGACCACGCCACGAAGATACGCGAGTCACTCGGTGGCGTCACCACGTACATTCGTAGCCACGCGTTAATGCGATTTACGATACAAACGGTCACCGCCCGACCGCCGGTCAGACACAAAAATCCCAGGAAAATCGCGGATTTTTACGATTCAGGAGAGATCAGACGAGGCGGTTCTGGAGCGCTTTGGCGACGGCTTCGCTCTTTGAGTGAACTTGTAGTTTCTCGTAGATGCTGCGCAGGTGGAAGGAGATGGTGTGAACCGTGACGTTCAATTCCTGGGCGGCGGTCTTGTAGTTGTGGCCCTTGACGAAGAGCTTGAGCAGGCGCGTCTCGTGCGGCGTCAGGTTATAGTTGGCGCGCTCTGGCGGGCGAATCTCGCGGAACAAAGAGATGACGCGGCGGGCGACTTCGGGTGACATCGGCGCGCCGCCCTGCACCGCTTCTCTGAGACTTTCGAGCAGCTTCAGCGGCGGCGTCTTCTTCAGCAAATAGCCCGAAGCGCCGGCGCACATGGCGTCGAAGATGCGCTCGTCGTCGTCATAGACGCTGAGGATCAGCAACAGCATGTCGGGGTAACGCTCTTTAAGGACGCGCAAGCCTTCGATGCCGCTCATGCCGGGCAGCCCGATGTCGAGGAGTGCCACGTCAGGCAACGGCTGACGGATGCGCTCAAGCGCCTCTTCCATCGAGCGGTAAGCGCCGATGCATTGGTAGCCCGCCGTGCCGTTGATGAGCATTGCCAGCCCTTCGCGGATTTCACGGCGGTCTTCGATGATCGTCACACGGATGGTCGGCGCAGGCGGGGCCTGTGCCGTCTCAGGCTCTTGCGACATACGCGTTGACCTTCGATCCTTAAGCTTGCCTCAAAGCTACACCCGAAACCGCGTTCCGTCACTACGAACTCTTGTAGTCTCTTTTAGAGCGGTGATCAATCGGGTGTGGCGCAAGGCGGTTAGATTGCGCGAGTCAATGCGCAATCTAACCGCCTTGCGCTACAGGGCAAACGCAATCGAAAACCATCATCGGTTCACGACTGACCGGCGAGCGGCAGCTCTAGCCGCATCCGCGTGCCTTCGCCCTGGCGCGAGGCGATTTCAAACCTGCCGCCGAGCGCCTCGGCGCGCTGCCGCATGCTCAACAGCCCGTGGCCTTCGCTCTGTTGCGCCGGGTCAAAGCCTTTGCCGTTGTCGCTGACTTCTAGCTTGAGCGCCCCGGCGGCGATCTGAAAATCGATCCCGGCGGTGGTGCAGCCCGCATGGCGTACCATGTTGTTGATGCTCTCTTTGAAGATCAGAAAGACTTCGCGGCGAATGCTGGCGCCGAGCTGCACATCCTCTTCTTCGTCGGGCTCGCGGAAGGCAAAACTGATGCTGCGCGCCGTCAGCACGTCGCTGGCAAAGCGCCGCATGCGCTGCGTCAGGTCGCTCAGATGATCTTTCTGCGGATTGATCGCCCAGACGATGTCGCTCATCGCATCAATCAGCTCACGCGAAGCGCCGGCGATCATCGCCAGCGGCGCCGACAGTTGCGCGTCATCGCCGTTGATCCGCTGCCGCGCCACTTCGCTGAGGATCGAAATCTGTGTGAGGCTCGAACCGATGTCGTCGTGCAAATCCGTAGCGATGCGGCGGCGCACGCGCTCAAGGTCGCGCAGGCGTTCTTCGCGGCTTTTTCGCAACGCCTCTTCGGCTTCGCGCACCGCCTTCATGCGCTGCTGGCGATAGCGCGCGATGGCCAGAAAAGGGATGGCGACCAGAATCACTGCCAGTGCGATAAACCACCAGCGCCGCCACACCGGCGGCAGGACGCGAAAGCCGACCACGGCCGGCGCGTCACTCATCATGCCGTTGGCGCTGATGGCGCGCACCAGAAAGCGGTAAGCGCCCGGTGGCAGGTTCGGGTAATTGACGCTGCGCTGGTCGGTCGGCGGCGTCCAATCGCCGCCCGCGCCTTCGAGCTTGAACTGATAGCGCAGCGCCTCGCCCGGCGAAAAGTCGAGGCCGAGGAATTCGATCTCCAGTTGATTGTTGTTCGCTTGCAGCTCAGGCAAGATGACTTGCGCCTCGCCGTTGTCGGCAATCGGGAAGGCGTCGCCGGTCAGGCGCAGCCCGGAGATGAAGACCGGCGGCGGAAGCGGCTGCTCGGGCTGCGGCACCAGGCGCGAGAGGCCACGCCACATGCCGAACCATAAGCCGCCATCGCGATCACAATAGGCGGTGCCAAGCTCTGTGTAGCTCAAGCCGTCGGCCTTCGTGTAGTGCTTGATGCCGTTGGTCGCCAAGTCGAGCCGGTCAATGCCGCCGACCGTGCCGACGTAGAGCCGCCCGAAGCGATCTTCGGTTAGGCAACGCACATTGTTGCTGGCCAGCCCTTGCGCCGTCGTGTAAGCCGCAAAGCGCGGGCGGGCGGCGTCGGCATCTTCGATGCGGCCGAGCCCGCCGATCTCCGCGGCATACCAGAGCTGCCGGTTGTGGTCTTGAAAGATTTGCCGGATCAATCCGGCGGCGACGCCATCCTCTTCCTTAAACAGCTCGAAGCGCCCGCGCCGATAACGCACCAGCCCGCCGTGTAACAACCCCATCCACAGATTGCCCGCCTCGTCTTCGAGGTAAGCGCTCGGCGGGTTGTTGGGCGGCAAGCCATCGGCCTGTGTGTAGACAGTGAACTTCCCCGTCGCCCGTTCCCAGCGCGTCAGCGGGTTGGCGCTGTCCGAGCCGATCCACAGGTCGCCGCGACGGTCCTCAAACAGCCGCGTGATGCTGTTGCTGGCCAGCCCTTCGCGGGTCGTGTAGACGGCTTTCGGCTTTGCCCGCGCCAGCCGCCCCGGGTCATCCACCCTGGCAAACCGATAGAGCCTGACGCCGGTGGGCACCCACCACTCGCCTTCACGATCTTCAAACAGCGTTTCGTAACGCTGGGCGACCAGCCGCGACGCCGGGTCGGGAACGTTTGGGCGAACCGTCACAAAGCGCCTGCCGTCATAGACGTTGAGGGTTCGCGGGTAACTGATCATACAGAGCCGGCCCGCGCGCTCTTCAAAGATCGAGATAATGTAAATCCCGTCAAGCCCATCCTTTTCCGTGTAAGAAGTGAAGCCGTTGCTTGAGAGCTTCATCGCGCCGCTGGTTTGCGTGCCGACCCAGAGGTTGCCCTCGCGGTCTTCGGCCAGGCAGCTCAGATCATTACTGCTCAACCCCTGCGCCGTCGTGTAAGGTTGGAACTGCTTGCCATCGAACTGCGTCAGCCCGCGGTCACGCGTGCTGATCCAGATGCGCTGATTCGGCAATTCAATCAGGCCGCCCACCTCGTCGCCGGTCAATCCGTCGGCGGTCGTCAGCCAGCGATAATCGCCGGCGGCAAAGAGCGAGCCCAGAGCCATCAGCGAACCTTTTGCGAACGGCTCGGCTTTCTTCAACTGCCGCACGACGGTTCCCCGTGAGCCGACGGTCGGCGAAATCGCTTCGGGCCTCAGAACGACGACCCCTCCGCCTGTGCCGACCCAGAGGCGGCCCGCGCTATCGAGCAAGAGCGAAGTGGCTGGCAGAGAATCGCTCGCCTCGCCGAGCTTGTAATAGACGACGCGGGCGTCGGGGAGTATGCGGAACAGTCCCTTCGAGGTGGCGGCCCACAAGGCTCCTTCGCCGTCTTCGGCCAATGCGAAGACGCGCATCGACTGGTCCGCCGGCGACGGCAAATTCAGCTCAATTCGCCGGAAGGCTTTTGCGCCATCGCGCTCTTCGAGCCGGAACAGGCCGCCGGTCGTCCCTGCCCATATGCGGCCCGCGTGATCTTCAAACAGCACGCGAACTTCGTTCGTCAGGGCGCTGTCGCCGACAGGAAAGCTGATGAACCTGCCGGCGCTATCGGGCGGATCATCGGCGCGCTTCAGGTTTCGCGAAGCGGCCGTGGGATTGAACAAGCAGGCTCCCGCGCCAAAGGTGCCGAGCCAATACCTGCCGTCGCGCGTCTCCAGGATATCCATGATGTCTGAATGCGGCAGACCCTGTTTGGCGTTGTAATTGATGAAGCGGTAGCCGTCGAAGCGGCTGAGGCCGTCTATGGTGCAGAACCACAGGAAGCCGCGCGAGTCGCGGCGAATACGCTGGATGCGGTCATGCGCCAGCCCTTCGGCGCTGGTGTATATCTTGACCGGCAACTGTTCGGCGCAGGCTTCGCCTGTCCAGGCGAAGAGCAGCCACAACGCCAGGGCGAAGTGAACGGCGCAGCAAGTGGCTCGGCGCGCGGCGCGCGGCATGACGGTTCCTTTATCAAGCGGGGGAGGCGCTCTACAGCCCGTCTATTTATCGCATTCCGCCGCGCCGCGCAACGTCGCTGAGACAGCGCGCGGCGGATCAGTTCCAGCCCATGCGCTGGCGCAGGTTGGTGATGTGTGTTGTGTGATGCTTGCCGTGCCAGGAATAGAGCCCCAGGTTGGCATCGAGCGACATGGTGCCGCGCTCGGGGTGCCTGAACTCGCGGGCGAAATCTGCGGGTTGTAATGAACGTAACAGGCGCACCCAGCGGTCGTGCAAGGATTCGATCAGCGCAAGCGACACCTCGACCGGCGCGCGGCGCGCGTCTTCAAGCTCGGCCCACTGAGCTTCGTCATATGCCTTGATCGTCGGCGTCTCTTCGGTGAGCGCCAGGCGAAAGCGCACATAGCTGTTCAGGTGGCTGTCGGCGAGGTGATGAACCACCTGCCGTACGCTCCAGCCGCCGTCGCGGTACGGCGTGTCGAGCTGCTCGTCAGTTAATCCCGCGACCGCTGCGCGCAACCGCGCCGGCAGCTCGCTGATGTCGTCGATGAATTGCTCGCGCTGCGCCGGCGAGCTTTCGCCTTCCCAGTTGAATCGCCCTATCGGAAATCGAAGATCGGTCATGCGTCCCTCCTTGTAGCGCAAGCGGCTAGCTTGCGCAGGTCTGGCGCAAGCTAGCCGCTTGCGCTACATCCTGCCCTAATCACCTGATTCAAGGCACTCGCGCTCGCCGAAGCGCGGTGTGGCTTCCGCCTCTTTTTCTACCGCGACCTTCGCCCCGGCGCGCGGTTGATGCGTGGTAATCATAATCACCGCGGCAACGATGACCGCCGCGGCGACCATCGTGCGCAGGCTGAGCGTTTCGCCGGCGAAGGCCCAGCCGAGCAGCACCGCAACCACCGGGTTGACGTACGCATAAGTCGCGGCGAGCGAAGGCGGCGTCACCCGCAGCAGCCAGCTATACGAAGTAAAGGCAATGAGCGAGCCGAAGACGATCAGATAGCCGAGCGATAACACAGAGCGCAGCGACACCGCCGCAAAGGCAAAGTCATGCAGCTCGCCGCGCGCCAAGCCGGCGGCCGCGAGCAACGCGCCGCCGGCGATCATCTGCATGCCGGCAAAGAGCATCGGCGACAACGGCGTGCGCGTCCTCGCGACGTAAAGCGAGCCGGCGGCCCACGAGACCGTCGCCATAATCAACAGCGCCGCGCCAATCAGATTGACCTCGCTGCTGCCGGCGAGACCAGCGGGGCCGATGAGAATAAACATGCCGACCATGCCGAGCGCCAGGCCCAGAATGATGCGGCCCGCGGGCCGATGCCCGCCGGGCCGCGCCCAATCGAGCAGCACCACCATCAGCGGCTCGGTGGCGATCAACAACGCCGTCATTCCCGAAGGCACGCTGCGCTCGGCCAGCACCACCGCGCCATTGCCGCCGAGCAGCAGCAGGCCGCCGATGACGAGCGACTTGCGCCAGTTCGTCCACGCCGGCCGCGCCGCGCCGCGCAGCCGCGCATAGCCGTAGAGCAGTAAACCTGCGACGATGAATCGCGTGCCGGCAAACAGCAGCGGCGGCAGCGTCTCGATGGCGTAGCGGATCGCTAGATAGGTCGAGCCCCAGATGACGTAGACCGCCGCGAAGGCCATCACCAGCTTGAGGCGCGACGGTCGCTCGTTTACTCCTTGGTGTGTCATGTTCATTGTCTCAGCCTGGGAGCGCGGGCATCTTGCCCGCAGCCCCGCAATGCGTCAGACCGGCGGGCGAGACGCCCGCGCTCCCAGGTAACGATCAGGCTTTGCGCCGTGTGTCGCCTTCAAACGGCAGCGCCGTAGATTCTTTTTCGGTGCGCAGGACGATGGTCGTCCGCGTCGAGCGCACGCCCTTGATGGTGCCGATCTGCTCGCGCAACAACTGGCCCAGGGCCTCGGTGCTGGCGGCGCGCACTTTGACGAGAAAACAGTCTTCGCCGGCGACGTGGTGGACTTCGAGCGCTTCGGGGATCCGCGCCAGCGCCTTGGCGGCTTTGCCCTCGCCGGCCATGTCTTCCAGGCGCACGAAGATGAAGGCCAGCAAGCCGCGCCCGATGGCGTGGCCGGCCAACTGCGCGCCATAGCCTTTGATGACGCCGCGCTCTTCGAGCTTACGGACGCGCTCAAGAATCGCCGACGGCGCCATGCCGACCTGGCGGGCGATCTCGGCGTTGGTGGTTCGCGCGTTCTCTTGAAGAATCTTCAGTATTTGCTTGTCAGTTTCGTTGATCATACGGTTTCGCTCACAATAAACGAATAATATTCTGAAAAGTTCTAGCGGTCAAGAATTCGCGTGAATGGCCACGGGTCGCTATGATCTCTCCGCGGGGCGCTGCCGGCAGGTGACACGGGGCGGGGCGGGCGTGTTATGATTAGCGAGTGAAATTGAGGCGAGTCCGGGGAGGCACGGGACAAGCGAACAACGATAAACCGTCCGGGCCGCGCTCACAAGATGAACCTCCGAGGAAGAAAGGGAGCAAAACTATGGCTATTCGATTAGGAGATACGGCGCCGGACTTTTCGGCGGACACCACCGAAGGGCCGATTAACTTTCACGAATGGATTGGCAACAACTGGGCGGTGCTCTTCTCACACCCCAAGGATTACACGCCGGTTTGTACGACTGAACTCGGCGAGGTCGCGCGCAGCAAAGGCGACTTCGACAAGCGCGGTGTAAAAGTCATTGGCCTCAGCGTTGACCCGGTAGACTCGCACAGAGGGTGGGCAAAGGACATCGAGGAGACGCAAGGCACGGCGCTGAACTTTCCCATCATCGCCGACCCCGACCGCAAGGTGGCCGAGGCTTACGACATGATTCACCCGAACGCCAGCGAGACGGCGACGGTGCGCTCGGTCTTCGTCATCGGCCCGGACAAGAAAGTGAAACTGACGATCACCTACCCGATGGGCACGGGGCGCAACTTCGATGAAATCCTGCGGGTCATCGACTCGCTGCAACTGATGGCCAACTACAGCGTCGCCACCCCGGCGAACTGGACGCCGGGCGGCGATTGCATCATCCCGCCGGCGATCTCTGATGAGCAGGCGAAAGAGAAGTTCCCCGAAGGCTGGAAGACCTTGAAGCCTTACCTGCGCATGGTGAAACAGCCCGGCAAGGCGGGCGGCGCCGACGCGTAGTTTGCCTTACACATTCTGAACCACCGGCGCGGGCGCTGCGCGTTTCATCGAGGCGGCGCCCGCGCTTTTCTATTCTGAAGTCTACGCGAGGGAGAGCTGAACGATGCCTTACGTTGAAGCGGACGGCGCGCGCATCTACTGGGAAGAGCGCGGCAGCGGCGAGCCGCTGTTGATGATCATGGGGCTGGGCTATTCGCTGGAGATGTGGGGCCGCGTCGTGCCGGCGCTGGCTGAGCATTACCGCGTCATCGTCTTCGACAATCGCGGTGTCGGTCGCAGCGACGTTCCCGCGGGCCCTTACACGATTGCCGGCATGGCCGCGGACGCCGAGGCGGTCTTGAGCGCCGCCGCCGTCGAGCGCGCTCACGTACTTGGCGTTTCGATGGGCGGCATGATCGCGCAAGAGTTGACGCTTCAATACCCCGAGCGCGTGCATTCGCTGGTGCTCGGCTGCACGGCTTTTGGCGGCCCGCTCGCCGTGTCGGCCGGCCCCGCGGTCAGGCGGGTGCTGTTCGCCCGCGCGACGATGGAGGATGAAGAAGCCATCCGCGCGATGGTGCCCTACATCTACGACGCGCAGACGCCGCGCGAGCGCATCGAAGAAGACCTGGCGATGCGGCGGCGGACGCTGCCGACCGCTGAAGCCTACATGGCACAGCTACAGGCGATTATGGCGTGGTCGAGCGAGTCGCGCTTATCGCAGATTCAAGCGCCGACTCTGGTGGTTCACGGCGAGACAGATGAGCTGGTGCCGGCAGCCAATGGCCGCTTGATCGCCGAGCGCATCTCCGGCGCCGAATTGTTGCTGCTGCCCTCGGCGAGTCACATCTATTTCACAGACCAGCCCGAAGCCTCGCTGAGCGCGACACTCGGATTCCTGCGCCGCCACCCTTTATCGTGACGCGCGGGTGAATCAGCGATTGCCGGCGCTGCTTACAGCCTGAGCGCCCGGCGAATTTGCGCCACCACTTCGTCGGGCGACTTCGTGGCATCAACGACAATCGCGTCCCTGGGTTCTTCGAGCGCGGCGAACTGGCTGGGGACGAGCGAAGTCGGCATGAAGTGGTCGCGCCGCTCCCTGGTGCGCGCCGCCGCGACTTCGATTGGCACACGCAGGTAGACGAAGCGCACGGCGGCAGAGGTCGTGGCGGGTGGCTTGAGCTGCTCGCGATAGGCTTTCTTAAGCGCCGAGCAGCCGAGCAGGATGGATTGATTACGGGACAGCGCTTCGACGATCAGGCGAGCGAGCGCCGCCAGCCACGGCTTGCGGTCTTCGTCCGTGAGCGCGATGCCGTGACGCATGCGCTCGACGTTTTCTGGCGGGTGAAAATCGTCGGCGTCATAGTAAGGCCAGCCGAGCGCCCGGCCGAGCCGTTCGCCGACGGTCGTCTTGCCCGAACCGCTGACCCCCATCAGGATGATTGCCTGCGCCATAGCGAATTAGTGCGACTCGGGGCGGCGCTCGCCGCTCTGGCCTTCAGGTGCGGCTTGCTGGGCCGCCGCGCCCAGGCGCTGGCGCTCGGCGTTCGCCCAGTCGCAGAGCGTCTTCTTGTCGGCGTCCGTCAGCTTCGCCGTCGGGTGCATGGTGACGTAGATGGCCAGCGGCATCTCGCCCTTTTCGACCTGCTGGCACATCTCTTCGAGGCGGTGCGCCGAGCGCTTCGGGTCGGTCGGCCAGTTCGAGACGTTCCAATGCCTGCGCCCCTCGTTGACGTCGTGCGTCAAATACCACGACACCGGCGCCACGTTGCTGTACCAAGGCCACACCGTCTTGTGCGAGTGACAGTCAACGCACGAGCGGTTAAGAATCGCTTCGACCTCCGGCGTGACTTGCAGCCGGGCGCTCAGGGTGCTGGCTTCGTCAACCGGCGGGTTGGTCTTGGCGGGCCGAATGAATTGACTGACAATGAAGGCCACAGCCAGCGTGATGCCCGCCCATTTCAATATCTTCTTGATCATCCCCCTCGTCGCACCTCCGTCGCACGGGTCTCTGTTTTGATCATCGGGCGGCGATCAGGATGAAGTCAAGCGCGGGTGCTGCGAATCATTAGCAGATTCGATTGGCGCGATAAAAACAATGAGTTAGACAGCTTGTACGACTCGGGTTATGATGCCGGCAATTGCTTAGGTCTGGATGTCTCCGCAGACGGGAGAAGCGACCTCCTATAGAGCCGTAGAGCTTCTCCCGTCTCTCCTTTTTCAGCAATCATCAAAAAGTAGAAGCGCCGCTCGATCATCGTCTCGCTTGCGCTGGAGCGGATTTCAATTGCGTTTGCCTTGTAGCGCAAGCGGTTAGATTGCGCGAGCCAATGCGCAATCTAACCGCCTTGCGCTACATCCATTTGAACACTGCTCTAGGCGTCGCTTTCGGCAATCAAACGCTGCGCGCGGGCTTCGAGCAGTTGGCGCATCTCGTCGAGGTGCGCCTGGGTGTCGGCTTCAAAGCGCATGACGATCACCGGCTGTGTGTTCGAGCCGCGCACCAGCGCCCAGCCGTGCGCGAAGCGAATGCGCGCGCCGTCTATGTCAATTACATCGTGCGTCCGCTTGAACTCTTCGCTAAGCGCCCCGACGACGGCGAATTTCTTTTCGTCGGGGCAGTCGAGGCGAATCTCCGGCGTGTAGACGGTCGGCGGCAGGTCAGCGAGCAGATCGGAGAGCGGCCCTTCAGTGTGCGACAGAATCTCAAGCAGCCGCGCCCCCGCATAGACCGCGTCGTCGTAGCCGAAGTAGCGATCCGCGAAGAAGAGGTGGCCGCTCATCTCGCCGGCCATCTGCGCGTCGATCTCTTTCATCTTCGCTTTAATCAGCGAGTGGCCGACCTTCCACATCAGCGCCTCGCCGCCGTGGGCGCGAATGTCGTCATAGAGGACTTGCGAGCATTTCACTTCGGCGATGAACCGCGCGCCCGGATGCCGCGCAAGAATCGCCCGCGAAAAGATGATCATCAGTTGATCGCCCCAGATGACGCCGCCGCGCTCGTCCACGACGCCGATGCGGTCGCCGTCGCCGTCAAAGGCGATTGCCAGATCGGCCCGGTGCTCGGCAACCGCTGCAATCGCAAAGCGCATGTTCTCGACAACCGTCGGGTCAGGGTGATGATTCGGGAAGCGGCTGTCGGGCTCGCAGAAAAGCTCGACCACCTCGCAGCCCATCTCGCGGTAGAGCGGCGCGCCGACCATGCCGCCCATGCCGTTGCCGCCATCCACGACGACCTTCAAGCGGCGTGGCCCGAGCTGCACATTCGCGGCGATCATGTCGCGGTACTCTTCGAGCACATCGCGCACTTCAAAGTTGCCCGACCCGTTACTGAAGTCGCGCGCCAGGGCGATCTCTTTGATCTCACTGATCTGGCCGCCGAAGATCGTGCTTTTGCCGAGGCAGATTTTAAAGCCGTTCTCGTTCGGCGGGTTGTGGCTGCCGGTGATCATCACGCCGGCCTCAACCGGCTGCGTGAAGAGCGTGTAGTAAAGCACAGGCGTTGGCACCATGCCGACATCTATGACATCAAGCCCCGACTGGTTGAAGCCGCGGATCAGCAAGTCGCGGAACGGCGGCGAGCTTTCGCGGGCGTCGCGCCCGAGGCTGACGCGCCGCGCGCCGTTGCGATGAAAGAAGGTGCCGATGGCCCGCGCCAGATCATAGACGCTGTCGTCGGTCAGGTCGCGGCCCACGACGCCGCGAATGTCATATTCGCGAAAGATGTGCGGATTCATTTTCTATCCTCAACCAAGCTCTGTGCGCCCGGCGCGCTTGAACTGTTCGGGGAACTGCTTGACCTCTTGCGAGCGGCTGCGGTCGGCGATGAGCAAAGCGTCTTCGGTATCAACGACGACCAGCCCTTCGACGCCGAGCAGCGCCACCGCGCGGGTGGTCGTCGAGTAAACCAGATTACTTTTCGCGGCGGCGGCGACCGTGTCGCTGAGCAACAGGTTGCCGTCACGGTCGGCTTCCGTGGCGCGCAATTCATAAAGCGCCTGCCAGCTCCCCACGTCGCTCCAGGCGAAATCGGCTTTGAAAGCGTAGATCGCAGCGGCGGTCTTTTCCATCACGCCATAGTCAATCGAAACCGAAGCGAGCCGGCGATAGACCCGCTCAAGCGTTTCATCATAAGCATGGCTGCCCATCGCGCCGGCGATCTCGTCCAGGCCGGCGGCAAGCTCAGGCATACAGGCGGCAATCTCTGCGAGTATGGTGCGCGCCGTAAAAACAAAGATGCCGCTGTTCCAGGCGTACTGATTGCTCGCCAGGTATTCGAGCGCCTTCGCCTGGTCGGGCTTTTCGACAAAGCGCGCAACGCGGTAATAGCTTCGCTCAAGCGCCTGACCGGTGGCTTCGCCAACCTGTATGTAGCCGTAGCCGGTTTCGGGCCGCGTCGGTTGAATGCCGATGGTGACGATGGCGCCACGGGTTGCGACTTCAGCCGCCGCCTGCGCCGTGCGCGCGAAGTTTTCAAGGTCGGCGATGAAGTGATCCGCCGGCAGCACGAGCATCACGCCATCGGGATCGCGCGGACGGACGTGAATCGCCGCAAGCCCGATGGCGGCAGCCGTATTGCGGCCCACGGGCTCGACAAGCATATGGGCGGCGCTTGCGCCCAATGCTTGCCGCGTCAGCTCGGCGTGAACCTGGCCGACGACCGGATAGATATGATCTTCGGCGACGAACGGGCGCAGGCGATTGAGCGTCTCTTCAAACATGGTGCGGTCGCCGGTGATCTTCAAAAACTGTTTCGGCAAGCGGTCGCGGCTCGCGGGCCAGAAGCGCGTCCCCGACCCGCCCGCCATAATCACTGCGAACATCTTCTCACTC
This sequence comes from Blastocatellia bacterium, assembly GCA_035275065.1. Taxonomy (NCBI): domain Bacteria; kingdom Pseudomonadati; phylum Acidobacteriota; class Blastocatellia; species Blastocatellia bacterium. Next base: position 32,003 of record DATENM010000150.1, on the reverse strand, counting down.
CCTCTCTAAGCTCAAATTAAAAAGGGTAGCACAGACTCGCGTCCGCGCTACCCCTTCGCAGGCTTCAACCGACTATCGCCATGCGGTCGCCGGATCGCCAAAGAGAATCCACGTCCGGCGAATGTCCGGGTCGCTGATCTTCGCCTTGGCTTTCAAGGTCAGCTCGCCGAGCGTGCCGCGCCCGCCGTTCTCATCAAACAGCAGTCGGTAGAGCTGCTGATTCATCTGCGACTGCCCCGCGGGCTGCGTGATGCCCGACGAAGCCCACACGGCGATGGCGCCGCCGCGCTCGGCTTTCAGCAATGACTCGGCCAGACTGTCCGTGGCGGTATCCTGAAAATAGCCATTCAGGCAGGTCATCGCCACAAACAGCGGCAGCCGGCCGCCGTTGGTCAGGCCGCGGGCGTCGGCAGCCGTGAACAGACTATCGCGCCACAGGTCTACCGAGCCGTGGCCCTGATAATTGACGACGCGCTGGCCGCGCCCGAGGCTGTCGAGCAAGGCGCGCTTCGCCTGAGCCGTGCCCATCTGGCCGCGATCAATCTGCTCGACCGCAACCGTGGCCGGTATCAGCGCTCGCAGTTGATCGCCGGCCCGGTCAAAGGCAAAGCTGTCGCTGCTGTCGCTGACGATGAGCGCGCCGCCGACTGCCGCCGCGCCCTCATAGCTGATGATCTTCTCAATCATCCGCGCCGCCTCGTCCGCGCCGCGCACGGGCAGGCGACCGACGGCCATCTCGGCCTTCCCCGCACCGTTGAAGTCGGCCAGCCAGTCATCCGAAGCGGTCTCCATGAACTGCGTGTCTATCAGCTTCGTCGGCACGAGATCGAATTCGCCGCGCCCGAGATAATTCTTCGGGTCGTAGCTGGCGTCGCCGAGCAACAGCACGAAGCGCGGCGCCCGCTGCCATTTCGTCGCGGCGTAGCCGAGAAAGTCTCTGATCGCATCGGCGCTCTTGTTGCCGTAGCTGAATTCGTCGAAGAGGTCTTCGACATCAACGACGGCGACGCGCAGCCCCTGGCTCTCCCTGTAAGCCTTCAAGGTCGCGGCGCTGCCGATCAAGCTGCCGTGGGTGATGATGACCATGTCAGCGGCTTGATCCCGCTGCCGCCAGCTCGAAGGCAGATTGGCAGTGATCGCCGCCGCCCGCTGCGCCTGGTCGTCGGTCATCACCAGCAAGCGACGCGGCCCGCTGCCAGTAGCCATCGCCCACACGCCATAGCCCGCCTGTGTCGCTCGCGTGGTGCCGATGATCTCTTGCGGCGCCGCTATGCTGGTCACGTCAAAGACGCGGATGGCGCTGCTGCTGAAACCATCGATCATCAACGGCTGGTTGCCTGCGACCGTCAGCCGCAAGCTGTTATTGTCGGCGGTGTAGGTGTGCGGGTAGGTGACGCGAATGTAATCTACCAGACTAAGATCAGACGGGTCGCCATGCGCAGTCAGGTTGACGACGTTCGCCCCTTCTTTGAGCAAGCCCGCCGCAAGCGGCATTCTGACGGTGGTGGCGCTCTGGCCATCGAAAGTCGCTTCGCCGACCGCCACGCCGTTCAACAGAATCTGCACGCGGTGCGGCAGATCGGTGACCCCTTGCAGGGCGATTTCGAGCGTCGTCTCGCTCGCCGCCTTCGCCGCCATGTGTTGCAGGGTGATCGCTTGATCAACCGGTATATGCGAGACGATGGCGCCAAAGAAGTTCTCGCGCTCGCCGTTGCGCAGCGATGAGAAGTAGATGGTGCGATCTTTACGCTCGACGGTGTAGGCGAAGCTCGTCGGCGTGTCGGCGACGCCCGCGCCTTTCTGTTGCTGAATGCGCTGGCCCGGCTGCGAGCCGACCGTCAGCCAGTAGATGCGCGTGTTCGACGCCGCCGTGTCCAGCCCCATGCCATAGAATTCGATGGCGTCGGTGCCGGTAAAGCGCGTGCCGTTCTTACTGCTGACCAGCATCGGCTGCTCGCGCCCATCAACATAAAGTTGCAGCAATCGCGAATCGGCTTTCGGGCTCAGGCCGGCGCGCACCAGCTCCGGCTGCGTGACGCGATACCAGCCTTCGTGATTGATGGCGATCTTCACCGCCGGTTGATTGCCGAGGTTGACGCCCGCAGGCGACTTCGCCGCCAGTTGCACCTCGTCAGCCGTCGCTTCGACGGGCCGCGTCACGCCTTCCTGGATTTGCTCACGCCCCAGCATGCTGAGCGTCATGGCCTGGCGCTCGCGGGTCACCGAGCGCTTGCCGCTGCCCGACGCTTTGACGGTCACCGGCCCGTGCCAGCGGCTTTCGCCCTTGAGGTCAATCTCTTCGAGCCAGTAACGGGCTCCCGCCCCGCCTTGCGACGTGTCCCACCACGAATAAGAGCGCCCGGCGCCGAGCCGCGTGCCGGGACCGGCGACGAGCGCCGAGCCGGCAACCAGTTGCGGGGTGATGCGCCGGCGCTGGCCGCTGACTTCGCGGTAGAGGTTGAAGCCCAGGTTGTCCGTCTCTTCGCCGGTCTGCCAGCGCAGCAGGACTTCATTGCCTTCGACGGTGGCGCTGAAGTCGTCTAACCGGGCGGCGGTCGGCGACAGCGTCAGGCGAACGACCGACGGGTCATGGTCGCTCGTCTGCACGGCAAATTCAGAGTTGACATGAACCACGTCAAAGACGAACGGCACGCTGTTGAACAGGCGGTTGCTGATCAGAATGTGATCGAGCGTCTGCGCATTGCCGTCGAAGTTGTAAGAGTAGCGCTCGTTCTGCGGCAGCGATTCGATCAGGGCGTGGAGGATGCTGCCCTTCAAGGTAACCAGCGGGTTGGAAAACTCGAAGTCGTTGAGGTCGCCGAGGACGACGACGCTGGCGTTGGCGTCCAGCGTCAGGATCGAATTGACGAAGTCATGGACGATCTGCGCCTGCTGTAGGCGTTGCGTCTCGCTGCTGAGCGTCGGCGGCTGGAAGCGCCCGAACAGCGGCTGGTCGCCGCCCTTCGAGTTGAAGTGGTTGCCGATAACAAAAAAGTGTGTGCCGTTGTACATGAACTCGCCGGCCAGCGGCTTGCGGCTGGAGTTCCATGCCGAGTTTGTCGGGTCAACGCGGCCCGGGCTGAAAGAAAGCTCCGGCCCATTGGCGCCGCTGACAACGGTGGTCGCGGCGGTCGAAGTCCCACCGGCGCGGTCAATGAAGCTCAGGCCGCGGTCTGTGCGGAACATGAAGACCTGACGGATGTTGCCGCCCGGCTCGCCGCCATCGGCGTTGTTCACAGGGTTGATCTGGCGGTACTGGTAAGTCGGCCCGCCCGCCGACTGGATGGCCGAGATCATCATGCCCATCGTCGTGCTGGCGCTAACCGTGCCGTCGCTGGTCGCGCCATTGTTGTCCTGAATCTCTTCCAGGGTGACCAGGTCGGGCGACTTCAGGCGGTTGACGATGACATCCGCAAGCGCGTCGAATCTGGCCGTCCCATCGGTGGGGTCGAGGTTCTCGCAGTTGAACGTGGCGATGGCGATCTGATCCGTTCCCGCAGGCGTCGCGGTCTCCAGGGCCAGGCCGCCCGAGACCATAGCCGGCAGCGTCTGCACCTGGAGCTTATAGTTGTTGAAAGTGTAATCCATCACGCCGACGATAGGGCCGGGGAAGGTGTCGCTGACGTTGGCCGCCGGCAAGGTCGGGCCGCCGGTAATCAGGTCGTTGAGAATGACACGCTCCGGGTTATAGTCCGTCGAGCGGATGACGATGCCGCCGCGCGCGGTGCGGATGCCGGCGTTAGTGCCATTGTCGCCGAGCACGGCAAGCTCGCGGTTAGAGGTGAAGTCTACGGTGTGGCTGACCGCGACGGCGTCGTTGATCTGCACGCGCATGCCTTCAAGGCTCTCGTAGAAATCGATGCCGTCAGAGGCCGGATCAAAGATGCTGCCGGCGTTTTCGACGCTGCCGCCCGACGCGTCATCTTCAATCACGGTTGTCGGCGGGACGCGCCCGCCGGTGCCGATGACGGTGGCGGTCGGCAGCGGGTTGCCGGTTGATACGATGGCGATGGTGGGCGAAGCGATTTCCGTGATCGTCAGGCTGGTGCTGCTCGCGCCTCCTGGGCGGAACTCCTGGACGTTGCCGCTGACCGTCACCGAATGGCCGACGCTCACGGTCGGCGCCGACGAGGTGAAGACGAAGATGCCTTCGCTGGTGGCGTCGTCGGCGTCGGGCGTCGGGTCTTGCAGATAGAAGCCGTTCGAGACCAGCGCCGTGACGATGCCCGGCACGCCACTTACCGCCGTGCCGACGAGCGGCGAAGTGTGGCCCGCCCCCTGGATGTCGTGGATGCGGATGCTGCCCCCGGGCGCCGTGACCGTCAGCGAGATTGATCCCGTGCCCGTCCGCATCTGCGCGTCGCTGACTGTAAACGGCAGGCTCTTCATGCCTACGCTGGTGCCCACGGGGACGGAGGCGTTGTACGAGAAGATGTTGTCGCCGGCGCTCGCATCGCCATTCATGCCGTCATCAAGAAACGCCTGCGTCGCCGAGCCGCCGATGGACGTGAGATCAGCCGTCACCGCCAGCCCTGTGCTTGCAGGGCCACTGCCGGGCGTCACCGTGACGGTCAGCAGCGTCGTGTTGCCCCGAACGACGGACGAAGGGCTCGCCGCGCCAACTCCCGCCGGGTTGGTCGAGCCGCCGCCGCCGATGCCCAGCACCGAAACGTTATCCACCGCAAGCGCCTGGGCGCTGGAAGTGGTGCTGCCGCTCGTCACCGAGTAGTTCCACGCCAGATAGAAATTGCCGCCATTGGCGATAGTCACCGTCAGGGTCTGATTGCTTACGGAGCTGGTCGCTCCGGGGGCCGTCGCAAAGCCGTTGCTGTCGGCGTTGGCTCCGGCAAAGCTCGTAAGAAAATTCGCGCCGGCGCTCGTCCATGCTGACCCGTCGGTGGAGTAGTACAACTGGATGCTGAAGCCGCTCGCATTCGTGCCGTTGCGATACTTCTCAACATCATAAGAAATCTGCAAGCCGCTGAGATTGCCGCCGGTGTTGTTGACGAACTGCGCGTAGAGATTGCCGCTCTGCGTGCCGCTACTGGAGGAAAGGAATCCCACCGCCCGGTCAGCTCCGGTCGTCGTCGTCCCTGAGCCAAAATTGTAGATGCCATTGGCGGCACTGCTTGATAGATTGGCCCCCCCGGCAAGCGAGGTCGCGGTGACCGCCGCGGCGTAAGTGCCGACGGTGCGCACGACTGACTGTTTGTCTACCTTCCAATCGGTCGGCAGGGTCGCCGTCGCCGATGTCCCCATGCTGTCAAAGTTTTGTGTGTAGGGCGTAGATGTTGATAAAGAGATGGCCGCCTGTACGATGGCAATCGAAAGCATGGCGACGAGCGCGACCGTGGCGACGGACGGGATAAGCCACTGTCTTCTTGATAGAGATCGACTGGCCTGTGTGTGGAGTCCCGCTTTGCGAGAAACGCCGGTGCGCCGCCCGCGACCTGGAAGTGATATTTTCATCTTTGTTCAAAGCCCGTCTCTCGCCGCGCTTGCCAGGCAGGGGGATCGGCCTAGGCACACCATGCAGAGTGGGGGCACTCCTTTCAATAGAAAAACTGTTGGGGGTTTTGCGTGAAGGAAACCATCCCCAAAAAGAGGAAGCATTCTATAGCATTCGCCGCCAGCCGCCTAGCGCAAAAGGAGCGCGGCGGCAAAACTTGCCGCCCGTCGAATCGGCCAGCGACCGAGCCGCGGTTAAGAGTAACTTAATTCTCTCTTTCACGACTACGGGGGCTTGCTCTTGCGCCAGGGCTCGGATAAAATTACGCCTCGACTCGATAGTCGTGATCCTTTAGGCCCGATTCCTAAAAACATTTCGAAGTTTAGGTGAAAGGAAAGCTCTATTCTGTGCTGGGCGTATCCTGATCCGCCGCGCGGCAAGAGTTAGGTGTTTAATCATGATGAAAAAAGAGACGCGCTTCCCCAAACGTGACTCGGCCCCGCGCGCCAGAGTCGTCACGCTCATTACGCACTCATTGACAAACAGACCGGCGGGCCTGCTCGCGGGATTGATTGCCGTCGCCTTATTTATCTGTCTCCCGCTGCTTTCGACGATGCGCACATCGGCGGCGGGCACAGTCAGCCTGCCGACGCGCCGCCCGGCTCAGGCGCAAGAGCTTGCTGCCCGTCGCAGCCAATCGGCACCAACCGTCGCAGCGCCGCAGGCGGCACTGACGCCGGGCAATCTGATCATCTACCGCATGAACGACGGTGCGGCGGCGCTGTCAGCAAACGGCACCGCCGTCTTTCTGGACGAGTACACAACCGGCGGGACGCTCGTGCAGTCAATCGCCGTACCGACGACGACCGTCGGGTCGCAACGCCGGCTGGTCTGTAGCGGAACCGCAACGACCGAAGGATTCCTGACCCGTTCGACCGATGGCAAGTACGTCGTGTTCTCAGGCTACGACGCCGCGGTTGGCACGGTGAGCATCACTACCAGCACCTCGGCGACCGTTCCGCGCGTCATCGGCCGCGTCGACGCGAACGGAACGCTCGACACCTCGACGGCGCTCACTGACGCGATCAGCGGCGGCAATCCGCGAGGCGCGACATCGACGAACGGAACGGATCTCTGGCTCAGCGGAACGAGCGGCGGCGGCGGGATTCGCTATGCGACGTTGGGAGCGACGACCTCCACCTCGCTCAGCACGACCCCGACGAACCTGCGCGCGACGAACATCTTCGGCGGACAGCTGTATGTCAGCTCGCAGAGCGGCGCCTTCCGCCTCGCCACCGTCGGCACCGGTACGCCGACGATGACCGGACAGACGATCACGAATCTTCCGGGCTTTCCGACCGCAACCGGATCGCCCTACGGATTTTTCTTCGCCGATCTCGACGCGGGTGTGCCCGGTGTCGATACCGTCTATGTCGCCGATGACGGCGGCACCATCCAAAAATACTCCCTCGTCGGCGGCAATTGGACGGCGAACGGCACAATCGCAGTGACAACGGCGCGCGGCATCACCGGGACCGTGAGCGGTTCGACCGTTACGCTTTACATCACCGCACGCACGACACTCAGGACGCTCACCGACACCTCGGGTTACAACGCGACGATTACCGGCAGCCCAACGACGCTCGCAACCGCGGCGACGAATACAGCGATGCAGGGTGTGGCGTTCGTGCCTATCGCGGCCGTAGCTCTGCCCAACCTGACGATTAACAATGTGTCGCTGAACGAAGGCAACGCCGGCACGACGAGCTTCACCTTCACCGTCAGCCTCAGCGCGCCGGCAGGCCCGGGCGGCGTGACCTTTGATATTGCGACGGCTGACGGCACGGCGACCCAGCCGAGCGATTACACGCAGAAATCGCTCACCGCGCAAACGATTCCCGCCGGCTCTTCGACCTACAGCTTCACCGTGCTGGTCAACGGTGACACGACGCCAGAAACCAACGAGACTTTCTTCGTCAACGTCACCAACGTCACCGGCGCGACCGTTACCGCTGGCCAGGGCCAGGGCCAGGGCACCATTGTCAATGACGACGCCGCGCCCAACCTGACGATCAACGACGTGTCGCTGAACGAAGGCAACGCCGGCACGACGACTTTCACGTTCACCGTCAGCTTATCGGCACCAGCACCCGCCGGCGGCGTCACGTTTGACATTGCGACGGCTAACGGCACAGCGGTACAGCCGGGCGATTACACGGCCAAGTCGCTCACCAGCCAGACCATTCCAGCAGGCTCTTCGACCTATACCTTTGATGTTTTGGTCAACGGCGACACGACACCCGAAACCGACGAGACCTTCTTGGTCAACGTCACCAATATCACTAACGCTATCGGGATGGACACGCAGGGCCAGGGCACCATCGTCAACGACGACATCACCAAGATTCACGACGTTCAGGGCAACGGCGCGGCGACGCCGATCCCCGGCGCGACCGTCACGGTCGAAGGCGTCGTGGTTGCTAACTTCCAGGGCAGCGACAAACTGCAAGGCTTCTTCTTACAGGAAGAGGACGCCGATGCCGACGCCGACCCGGCAACCTCGGAAGGCATATTTATCTTCTGTAATACCTGCCCGTCTGCTGTCGCCGAAGGGCAGCGCGTGAAAGTCACCGGCACCGTCTCGGAGTTCAACAACATGACCGAGATCACTGCCGGCACTGCCGGCTCGGTCGTCGTCACAAACGCCGGCAACAACCTTGCCCAAGTGACTCCCTCCCCCATTGATCTGCCGATTGTCGGCGACATCAACGCTTTCTACGAAGCGCGCGAGGGGATGCTCGTGACCTTCGTCGATACGCTGACCGTTTCAGAATATTTTGAACTCGCGCGCTTCGGTCAGATCGAGTTGTACGAGGGCGGTCGGCCACGGCAGTTCACCGAAGCGTCGCCGCCCAGCGTCGCCGGTAACCTGGCTCACCAGGACGAGCTTGCCCGGCGCGTTGTTATCCTCGACGACGATAACAACGCGCAGGAGGCTTACCTCTCGAAACCCGACGGCATGCAGTACGTCTATCACCCGCGAGCCAACGGCGGCTTTTCGGTCGGCACGCAGGGCACTGACTTCTTCCGCGGCGGCGATCTGGTCAATGGCCTGACCGGCGTGCTGCACTGGTCATTCCCTGGGTTCGGCGCCGACACCTGGCGCATCCGCCCGACCAATGCGTACCCTGTGAGCTTCACCGTCGCCAATCCGCGCCCGGCGACGCCGCCCGCCGTCGGCGGCTCGATCAAGGCAGTGAGCATGAACCTGCTCAACTACTTCACCACGATTGACACGACATCGAGCAACAGTTCGGGGCCATGCGGCCCGGGGCATGACCAGGACTGCCGCGGTGCCGATAGCGTTGCCGAGCTGAACCGCCAGCGCGAGCGCGCCTCCATCGTCGTCTGCTCGCTCAATGCTGACATCTACGCTTTCATGGAGCTTGAGAACACGACGCCGTCCGACACCATCACCGATCTGCTCGGCGCGATCAACGCCCGCTGCGGCGGCGCGCACCCTTACGCTTTCGTCAACACCGGCGGGACGCTGGGCACCGACGCCATCCGTGTGCAGTTGATCTACCGCACGGGCATCGTGTCGCCGGTTGGCTCGCCGCTCGTAGACCTCGACCCGATTCACAACCGCCCGCCGACGGCGCAGACCTTTGATGTGGTTGACCCGGCGAACCCGGCCTTCGGCGAGCGCTTTACGGTCGTCGCCAATCACTTCAAGTCGAAGGGCTGCCCTGGCACCGGCGCGGACGCGGACGCGAACGACGGTCAGGGCTGTTTCAACGACCGGCGCACCCAGCAAGCGTCCCGCCTGCTCACCTGGATCAACAGCACGGTGCTGCCGGCGGCGGGCGATCCGGACATCTTGTTGCTCGGCGACTTCAACTCTTACGCCCAGGAAAACCCGGTGACGACGCTGGAGAGCGGCGGCTTCTCTGATATGGAGACCGTGTTTCACGGCGCGAACGCTTATTCCTATCTCTTCAGCGGCGAGCTGGGTCACCTCGACTACGCCTTCGCCAGCAGCAGCCTGCTAGCGAAGATCACCGGCGCGGACGCCTGGCACATCAACGCCGACGAAGTCGACCTGTTCGATTACAACGATGAAGTGAAAGACGCCGGCGAATCTACTTTTGAAGAGAAGCCGGACGGCTCGGCGCTGGTGCCGCCGCGCGTCGTCTTCCAGCCGGGCACGCCTTACAGGGCATCCGATCATGACCCTGTGCTTGTCGGCCTCTTCCCGCCGTGCGACTACACGGCGACGCCGACGATCACGCCGGGAGGCCCGACGACTTTCTGCACGGGCGACAGCGTCGTCTTGAGCTCAAGCAGCGCCGACGGTTACCAGTGGAACCTTGACGGCTCGCCCATCGGGGGAGCGACGTCTCAGCAGTACACTGCCACCGCGAGCGGCAGCTATACGGTGACGATCACGGTCGGCGATTGCATGAAGACCTCGGAGCCGACGACCGTGACGGTGAACCCGATTCCACCGACGCCGACGATCACGCCGGGAGGCCCGACGACCTTCTGCCAAGGCGGCAGCGTCACCCTCACTTCGAGCAGCGCCAGCGGCAACCAATGGTACTTGAACGGCAGTCCCATCGGCGGCGCGACGGGCCAGCAATACATTGCTACCGCGAACGGCAGCTATACCGTGACGGTGACGGCTAGCGGCTGCACCAGCGCGGCTTCCAACGCAACGACGGTAACGGTAAATCCAACCCCACCGACGCCGACGATCACGCCAGGTGGGCCGACGACATTTTGCGCCGGCGGTTCGGTGACCTTGACCTCAAGCAGCGCCAGCGGCAATCAGTGGTATCTGGACAGCAGCCCGATTGGCGGTGCCACCGGCCAACAATACGTCGCCACAGCGAACGGCAGCTATACCGTGACGGTGACGGCCAGCGGCTGCACCAGCGCGGCTTCGTCACCCGTAGTCGTCACCGTCAATCCGATTCCACCGACGCCAACGATCACGCCGGGAGGCCCGACGACCTTCTGCCAAGGCGGCAGCGTCACCCTCACTTCGAGCAGCGCCAGCGGCAATCAATGGTACTTGAACAGCAGCCCTATCGGCGGCGCGACGGGCCAGCAATACGTCGCTACCGCGAACGGCAGCTATACCGTGACGGTGACGGCTAGTGGCTGTACCAGCGCACCTTCTGCCGCCACGACAGTCACCGTCGTGCCTCCGCCGACAACCGCCTCGGTCGGTCCGAATCAGACGATTGCGCCGGGCGGCACGACCGCCGGCCTCGGTGGCAATACTCCCACTTCCGGCAACGGCACCTGGACGGTACAGAGCGGCGGAACCGGAACTTTCAGCGGCCTGCATACCGGCAACTCGACCTTCACGCACACGGGCGGCACCGGGCCTATCGTGTTGAGGTGGACGATTGCCAATCCGCCCTGCGCGGACTCCTTTGCCCAGGTGACGATCAACATCGGCGCGGCGCCATCGATCACCTGTCCGGCCAGCCCTGTCATCGCCGCTGCGGCCACTGGACAGTGTGCGGCCAACGTCAACTACACGGTGACCGCTTCCGGCCTGCCGGCGCCGACCGTGGTCTGCTCGCCGCCGCCAGGAGCCAGCTTCCCCGTGGGCATGACGACGGTGAGTTGTACGGCGAGCAACGGCGTGTCGCCCAACGCGACGTGCAGCTTCACCGTCAAGGTCAACGACACACAACCGCCAGTCTTCACCAACGGTTGTCCGGCGGCGATCAGCACGGTGACGCCGATCACCTGCCCGATCTCGACATCGCAGACGGTGACCTACGCGACGCCGGCGATTTCGGATAACTGTCCGGGGGCGACGGTAGCGTGTGTGCCGCCTTCAGGGTCGGTCTTCGCGACGGGGACGACGAGCGTGACCTGCACGGCGACCGACGCTTCGGGCAACACGGCGACCTGCTCGTTCGCGGTGCGCGTCTGGACGGGCTGTCTACAGGATGAGTCGAACCCCGGCAATGTGGTGCTATTCGATGCGCAGACGGGTGATTACCAGTTCTGCTGCAACGGCGTAGTCACCGCCACCGGCACCGGCACATTGACGGTGCGCGGCTGCACGGTGTCCTTCGACCACATCAAGGGCAATCGCAAGATCAAGATCACTGCCGATATGGCCGTGAAGCGCGGCACGGCGACCTTGATCATTGCCAACCAGACGACCTGTGTCATCACCGATCAGAACATGGCCAACAACACCTGCACCTGTCCGTCGGTGGCGCAGTCGAAGCACTGAGGCCGCGTTGAAGAAGATGAGTGACAAGAGCGGAACCGGCAACCGCCTCTTGTCACTCGTCACTTCTCACGGTCGAGCGGGTGTCGGGTAATGAGGAATTCCTCGACGACCTCGCCATTCAGAAGGTGACGTTGGATGATCTGCTCTAGCGTGTCGGGCGTGCAGGAGTGATACCACGCGCCTTCAGGATAGACGACGGCGATGGGGCCGCCGGCGCAAATTTGCAGGCAGTTGGCTTTCGTGCGATAGACGCCGCCGTCGCCCACCAGACGCAACTCTTTCAGCCGCCGCTTGAGGTATTCCCAGGAGACAAGGCTCAGCTCTTTGTCGGCGCACTTCGGCTTGCTCTGATCACAACACAAAAAGATGTGGCGGCGGATGCGATGGACGCCGAGCTTTTCGGCCTTCGCTTGCAGTTCGTCGCGCATAGCCATAGCTTAGCACAGCTCTGCCGCGACTGCGGCTGGCGGCCTTAGCGTGAGCCGCTCCCCTTAGCCTTTTTGTCTTCTGCCTTGTATGCCAGTTGAATGAGCGGCACGACGTTGTGTTTGCCCTGCTGGTCGCGCTCGAATTGCAAAACGTCATAGTAGACGCAGCCGCCGTCGCCGTGATCGGGCCAGATGCGGCAGACGTGCGGGCGCGCATCGTACTGGCCGCAGAGCCGTTTTTCAAGATCGTGAAAGATGCAGGTCTCGCCGAGCAGCGGGTCTTTCTTGCGGCGCAGGACGCGCTCGCCTTCGAGGACTTTGGTGAAGCGCGCGGTGGCGGCTTCCGGCGTGATGTTGAAATGTCGGGCGATGCGGTTGATGTCGCGCCCGGTCACTTCGACGCGGTTGTACACTGAGCAGCAGATGCCTACACAGTTGAGGCAATCGAATGTCTTTCCCATGGTTTGTTTTCAATCCGTCTCTGTTGATACGCAGGTGGCGAGAACGCCGTGACTGTCTTGAGCGCTCACACTATAACAGATTCATAGTGTGTTGGGTCACAAAAAGTAGCGCCGCGCCGCGGTTAGCCTTGCTTGCATGGCGGTTTCGGGATGCGGTAATGTAGGAGGTTAGCCGGACGGCTGAATTCATAACAAACCGACCAGACGACGAGAAGGGAAACTGATTGCTATGAACGCAAACGACATTCGACGCGGGATGATCATTATGTACAACGGCGGGCCGCACCGCGTGCTCGATTTCCAGCACCGCACGCCGGGCAACCTGCGCGCCTTTGTGCAGGCCAAGCTGCGCAACCTCAAGAACGGCTCCTCGACCGAGGTGCGTTTCAGCTCGACTGAAAACATCGAGCGCGCCGCCCTCGAAGATCACGAGATGGAGTATCTCTACTCGGACGGCGACATGTATCACTTCATGAACACCGAGACCTATGACCAGATCGCCCTCGACCGCGAATCGCTCGGCGACGCGATAGATTACCTGACGCCGGGCACCAAGATTCAGGTCGAATTCTTTGACGGCGCGCCCATCGGCGTCGAACTTCCGCCGTCGGTCGAGCTGACGGTCGTCGAAACGACGCCCGAAATGAAAGGCGCGACGGCGTCGAACAGCCCGAAGCCGGCGAAGCTCGAAACCGGCGTCACCGTGCAAGTGCCGCCGTTCGTCAAGGAAGGTGACCGCATTCGCGTTGACCCGTCGAAAGGCACCTACCTTGAGCGCGCCAAGTAAACGCGGCTGAGTTGAGGCGAATCGTCGCGCCTCGGGCGCGGCAGTTGTAGAGGCGAGGCGGGTATGGCCCGCCTCAAACTTTTTACTCCGCTTGTTGATTATGTACCTGCTCTACAGCCTCATCCTGACGGCGTTGTTCGTGCTGCTGCTGCCCTATTTCATTTATCAAGCTTTACGTCACGGCAAGTATGCGGGCAGCTTTCGCGAGCGGCTGGGACGCTTGCCGAAAGCGCCTGGCGACGACGCGCGCCCGACGGTGTGGGTGCATGCGGTGTCGGTCGGCGAGTTTATCGCGGCCAGGCCATTGATCGCCGCGCTGCGCGAAGAGCTCGCCGGCTGGCGCATTCTGGTTTCGACAACCACAGCGACTGGCCAGCGGCTGGCGCGTGCCGAGCAGCCGGGGCATTTTGATGCGGTCTGCTATTTCCCTTTCGATTGGTCGTTCAGCGTGCGCCGCGCCCTCGACCGCGTGCGACCGTCGCTGGTCGTGATTCTTGAAACCGAGCTGTGGCCGAACTTCTTGCGCGAGTGCCGCCGCCGCCGCATTGTCACGGTCATCGCCAACGGGCGCATCTCGCCGCGCTCGTTTGCGCGTTACCGGCGAGCGCGCCGCTTCATCAAACGAGCGCTCGCCGATCTGTCGCTGCTGGTGATGCAATCCGACGCTGACGCGGAACGCGCCCGCGCGCTCGGCGCAAGCGAAGTGCGGGTCTGCGGCAATCTCAAATACGATGTGGCGGCAAGCGACGGCGAGCCGCAGGCCGATGATGTCGCCTCGCCAATCGCCAGCGAGATTGATCGCCAGTTCGCGCTCTCGGCTTCGCGCTTCCTGATTGTCGCCGGCAGCACCGCGCCCGGCGAAGAGCCGATGTTGCTTGCGGCGCTCCGCGAGATTCGCCGCGAGCCGGGACTTGAAGAGGCGCGGCTGCTGATCGCGCCACGCCACCCGGAACGCTTCGACGAGGTTGCCGCTTTGATTGCGCAAAGCGGTCTTGATTATGCGCGGCGCTCGGTCGCGCAGGCTGACGCGGCACGCGCCGACATCATCCTGCTCGACACTATCGGCGAGCTGGCGGCGGTTTATCGCTTCGCCGGCGTCGTCTTTGTCGGCGGCAGCCTGGTGGCGCGCGGCGGCCACAACATCATCGAGCCCGCGGCTTTTGCCCGGCCCATCATCGTCGGCCCGCACACCGAGAACTTTCGGCAGATCGTCGCAGACTTCGCCGCCGCCGCCGCCGTCGTGCAGATACAGGCGACCGGCGAAGCCCTGGCCAGCGCGCTCACCCGCGAGCTGATCCGCCTGCTCCGAGACGGCGAGGCGGCGCGGGCGCTGGGCGCCAGGGCGCGACAAATCTTACTATCGAATCGCGGCGCGACCCGCTGCACCGTGGCGGCGATTCGTGAGCGAATTTCGTGAGCGAATGCGGTGATCGCTAAAGACAAAAGGCTTAAGCGCGCGATGGTCTGGCTGCCGGCGAAACTTTATGAGCTGGCGGTGCGCTTGCGCGTCGCCGCTTACGAAACCGGCTACCTGAAGCCACGCCGGCTTGAGGCGACCGTGATCGCCGTCGGCAACATCACGCTCGGCGGCACCGGCAAGACGCCGATGGTCGAATACATCGCCGGCTACCTGCGCGGCGAGGCGCACCGCGTAGCGATTCTCACACGCGGCTACGGGCGCGAGTCCGCCGCCATGCAAATGCTCAATGCGCCGGGCCCTTCAAGTGGCGGCGCGGACGTCGAATCGGTAAACTCCCGGTCATACCGCGAAGTCGGCGACGAGCCGCTGATGCTGGCGCGACGGCTGCCCGACGTGCCCATCGTCATTCACAAAGACCGCTTCGAGGCCGGCTTGCGCGCCACCCGCGGGCTCGGCGCCAATGTGCTGGTGCTCGACGATGCGTATCAGCACCTGCAACTGGCGCGCGACTTGAATCTGTTGTTGATCGACGCGAGCGATCCGTTCGGCGATTTCGAGATGGTGCCGCTGGGCCGCCTGCGCGAGCCGCTTTACGGCATCAAGCGCGCCGATGCCATCATCGTCACGCGCGCCGACCGGCCATTCGATCAGGCGCGGGCGCAAGCCATCATTCGCCATTTCTGCGGCGATCAAATTCCCGTGATGTATGTGGCGAGCTGCATCAACGGCCTGCGCCACCTTGAGACCGGCACGGTCTATGAAGCGCGCGAATTCGCCGGCTGGAAGGCGGCGCTGCTGTGCGGCATCGGCAATCCGCACGCTTTTGCCGACGACATTCTGCAAGCCGGCATCGATATCGTCAGCGAAAATTTCTTCCGCGACCATCATCCCTTCACGCAGGCTGATCTCGACCGCGCGAGCGCCGCCGCGCAACAGGCGGCAGCCGATTTCGTGATCGCGACGGAAAAGGATGCGGTGCGACTTGAAGGACTGCGGCAGGGCGCGGTGCCGCTCTACGTCGCCCAGATGGGCATCCAGAGCGACGACGAGATTCGCTTGAAGAGTTTGCTGCTCAGGACGGTGATTGCGAAGAAGAAGTCAGGAGTCAGGAGTCAGGAGTCAGAATAAACGCGGCGGCGCGAGAAGTGTATTCACTGCCGCCGGCTTCCTCTTCTATTCTGTCTTCCGACTCCTGACTCCTGACTTCTTGCTCCTCAACGCATTCCACTGTCGAAATGAATCTCAACGTGGGCAAACTGGCCGGGGAGGACGCGGACAAGCTCTTCCGTAGCGTGTGGCAGCATCCGGCCGGGCCGCTCAGGCGCATAGACGACGCGGTATTCGCCCGGCGGCAAGGCGACACGAAAACGGCCATCAGAGCCGGTTTTCAGGCGGGCGACTTCGCGGTCTGTGGCCGTGGAAATAATCGCCAGGGTCGCCGGATAAGGGGCGATGTCCGGTGGGTCAGTGACTCTGGTCGGGCCGGGCCGCGTCGGGCTGATGAGCGTCCGGCCCTCGATCCCTGATTCGGTTTGCGTCCGCACGTTGTCCCTTCCGTTGACACGAACCAGCTCCGCGCCACGCACCGCAAGCTCGCCTAGCTGCACCGGGGAAGATGGCTTGCTTATCGTGCGCGAGTAGATCACAACGTGCCGCGCGCCGCGCGCCGGGCTGATGCGATAAGCATGGATGCCCGCGAGATCATCCTGGCTCTTTAGCTCGATGAAGGTTTGCCGTGCGCGATCCCAGTGAAAGACGCGCAGGCGGCTGCCGGCAGAAGCGCCTTCCTGCCAGAGGCTGATGATCTCGGGCACGCCGTCGCCATCGAGGTCAGCGATTTGCACGCGATCAACCAGGTACTGTGTTTCGCCGCCATCAACTTGAAAGGCGATGCGCGATTTCCCGCGCGGCGCTTCGATGGCGAGATGCGCCTGCGCGTAAGGGCGCGAGGTGCGCGGTGGGTTGGCCGTCTGCCAGGTGATGATTTGCAACAGGTCGCGCGTGCCGGTCAAGCGACCTTGCGCGACGACGCGGCGTTTCTGTAACGGCGCGGTCGTCTGCGGACGCACGGCACCAAAAACGATTGCCGCCGACAGCAGCAGAATGGCTGTCGGCGGCCCTGTCCATTTCATCAGTTTCGTTGTCATCGCTCTATGCAAGACATTCTAGCAGCGATGCGCTCGCGCTGAAACCGGCTTAGCGGCGCCAGCGGTTGTAGTTGTTGTAGTAGCGATAGCGCGAATCGCGGTAGTACCGGTAACGGTCTTCGCGATAACGATCCCAGCGGTTATCCTGGCGGTCTTTGTAAATGACCACGCCCGTGCCGCCGCCGCCGCCGAGCAGGCCGCCGATCACCGCGCCCTTCTTGCCGCCCATCAAACCACCAAGCAAGGCGCCAGCCGCCGCACCGCCGGCGATGATTCCGGCTTTTTCGCCCGTTGACAGCCCGCGGTCACGACGACGCCACTGGGCACCAGCCGGGGAAACGATGGCGAATAAAAGCGCAAGGCTCAACAACCCGGCGAAAACTCTCTTATTAAGACTCAACATTTTTTCGACCCTCCGTCCTCTCTGATGTTGCGGCTTGCGGGCCGCGCTATTCAATAAGAGCAACCGATATGCCGTAGCGACGGCTCCCCTGCCCACAGACAAAAAGTTTGTTTTTACAGGGGTTTATAAAATGCGCCCTGCCGCCCGCGGTCGCCGCCATAAACGATTTGGGGTGGCGCTATGCGATTCGGTGAGCCGTGCGCGGAAAATTCAAGGCAGTTGCCTGCCCTTCAGCCGCAGGCCGCTACGGCTGAGTGGCGGGCGACCGGTTGATCTTAATCTTCCGCCATCGCGACAGGCGAGCTATAATGCGGGCCGACGGCGAGCGTGCCGCTCGCTTCAACACCTTTCACGCAGGAGATAAACATGGCTTCGCAGACTTGTCCGACATGCGCGCTGGTCGTCCCGGCCACCAGTCGCTTCTGCCGAAATTGCGGCACCGTGCTCGAAGCCGCCGCACGCCCGGTTGACCCGGCAGCGCCGCCCTATACAGCGCCACCGCCCTACCCAACGCCGCCGCCTTATGGCGACCCGCAGGCAGGCTATGGCGGCGCGGCTCAGGCGGCGATGTCGCCGGTGCCGGCTTATGGCGGGCCGCCGGCGGCGGCGCAAGCACCGTGGTCTATTTCAGGCGTATGGCAGCAGAAGAATACGCTCGTAATGCACAAGCAGGCGACGCTGCCGGATCGCTGCATCAAGTGCAACAACCCAGCCAATGGCCGGAGATTGACGAAACGGTACTCGTGGCACCACCCGGCATGGGCGCTGACCATCCTGGCCGGCATCCTGATTTACGCCATTGTCGCGATGGTCGTGCGCAAGTCGGTCGTCCTCAATCTCGGCCTGTGCGACGAGCATTTTTCCAAGCGGCGCGTCGCCATTGCGGTGAGCTGGGGACTGATCGCGCTCAGCATTGCGATGATCATCCTCGGCGCGGCCAATAGCCTGGCCGGCGTCGTCTTGCTGGGCCTTCCGCTCTTTCTGGCCGCGGTGATCTATGGCGTGTTCAGCGCCAATGTCATCTCGATCAAAAAGATAGACGACCAGTATGTTCATATGGGGCGCGTCAACAAAGATTACCTGTTGATGCTGCCGGAGCTGCCGTGAAGCGGTTGGCGGGTGGGCGAATCAGGCGACGCCGGCGAGGCGAATCATGCCGCGCGCGCGCTCGGCAATGGCGGTGTAGTTTTCGTATTGCAGGTCGCCCGGCGTGAACAAGCGGCTGCCGACGGCGATGGCAAAAGCGCCGGCGGCGAAATAATCAACGATGTTCTCAGGCCCGACGCTGCCGGCGACGACCAGCCGCGCATCCGGCATGCGCGAGGTGATGGCCGCGACATATTCCGGCCCGCCGAGCGGCGCGGCAGGAAACAACGTCACCAGCGGCACCGCAAGCGCCCAGGCCGCGGCGATTTCGGTCGGCGTCAGCGCGCCGATGACCGGCGGCACGCGCCGCTTGCGGCAGGCATCAATGAGCGGCGCGCTGGTGTGCGGCATCGAGATGAATTGCGCACTGCTCTTGATGGCGCGATCAATTTGATCCTGGCTCATCACATACCCGGCGCCGATAGCCGCGCGGTCGCCGTACTGACGGCGCAGGTCAGCGATGACGCGAAAGCTGCCGGGCGTCGTGAGCGCGACTTCGACCAGCTTGACCCCCGCGATGATGGCCGCTTCCGAGGCGCGCAAAGCGGTCTCTGCCGACCGCGTGCGCACGACGGCGATGACGCGATGGTCGCTGGCAAGCTGGATCAGGTCTTCGTCTTTCATAAGTGACGAGTGACGAGTGACGAGTGGCAAAAAGGAAGTGATGAGTAATGAGTAATGAGTGATGAGTAAGCAGACGCGCTGTACGCTTCGCTCTCCGCACTCATCACTTTCTGCTCATCGCTCATCACTTCTTGGCATCTGTCACCTGTCACGGTTTACTGTCTGAGGATGACGCGGGCCGGGCTGCCGTCGCCGCCCTGAATCTTCATCGGCAGGCAGATCATCTCATAATCGCCCGGCTCGACTTCGCGCAGGTCAAGCCCTTCGATAATCAGCGTGCCGGCCCCGAGCAGTGTCAGGTGCGTTTCGAACGTGTCGCTGCCATACTGTTCAACCGAAAGATAATCGATGCCGACGAGCTTAATCCCCTCATTGACCAGGGCGCGGGCCGCTCCCGGCGTAATGTAAACGTAATCTTCGACGAAGCGCGGCTGGCTCCAGAGGTACGAGTTGCGCGTCTTAAACAGCACGCGCGCGTCCGCCGTAAAAGTGAACTCTTTGAGCGCTGCTTCATCGATGCGCGGCGCGGTCACTTCGACGACGCGTGTGCGACCGATCAATATTTCAAGCGGCAACTGGTCAACCGTCTTGCCATCGGCGATGAAGTGAAAGGGCGCATCAACGTGCGTGCCGACGTGCGAGTTGAACGAGTAACGGCTCAAATTATACTTTGCCTCTTTCTTATCAATCGTCGCTTTGCGCTCAATCTTCACCGCCGGATCGCCGGGATAAACCGGCATATCCTTCGAGATCGGGACGGTCACATCGAAAATCTTCATACCCCTTGAATTCCTCTTCTCGTTATTGATGCGAAGTATGCTAAGTGGCGCGCCGGTGGTTGTCAAATTCGGCGGATAGGGGACAGTAGGCCGTGATGAGTGATAAAGGATGAGTGATGGATGAAGCGGTCCCCGACCCATCACTCATCACTCATCACTCATTCCTGCCTTTCCTGCTCCCTGCTTTTCGCAGGTGGCGCTTCAATTCGCCGAGCAGCTCGGATACGCGGCGGCTTTCGGTTTCGTCGAGCGCCGCGCCGCCGAAGCGCACACGGTTGTAAAGCCGGGTGATTTCAGAGATGGCTTCAGAGCCGCTGGTCGAGGCAAATTCCATCGGCGTCTGATCGGCGGGCTTGCGCAGCCCGGCGCGATTGGCGATGGCCAGCATCTGCTCGTAAAACATGACCGCGCATTCGCGCCCATCGCCGCGCGCGCGGCGCCGGTGTTTCCACGTCGGCAGAATGAACCAGCGGTGCCACCACGGGCCGTAGCCGGTCGGCGCCAGGCTCCATTGCTTCATGTGGCGCAGCACGTAAAGCGTGCCGCCGCCCATTAAGACAAGCAACAGCAGGGCGGCGAGCTTCAGCCAGTCAACCGTCTGCCAGTCGCGCGCCATCACGAAGCTCAGCGCCTGCCGTGTCCATTGCTTGGCGCTGTTATAGTAAGCCATCATACGGTCTTTGACTGCCGCCAGCCGCCGCTGCAAGCCGACGATGATCGATGCCTGCTCGTCGCTGTCAAGCGTGACGATGTAGTCGAGCCAGAAGACCTCCATCGCATCCATGTACTTGCGGAAGCGCGCGAGCAAGCCGCCCTGCGAATAGTCGTTGATGCCGGCGGCCGGCGTTGGGTCGAACTCGACCCAGGTGCCGGCGTGCGGGAAATAGACTTCGACCCACGAGTGCGCGTCGCTCTCGCGCACCGTGAACATGCGATTGACATCGTTGTACTCGCCCATCTGAAAACCATTGACGATGCGCGCCGGGATGCCCAGCGTGCGCAGCATGACGACCATCGCCGAGGCGAAGTATTCGCAGTGCCCTTCGCGGACGTCGAATAGAAACTCGGCCAGCGGGTCTTCGCTGTTGATCTTCAGGTCGAGCGTGTAGCCGAAGCGTGTTTTCAGATACGTTTCAATCGCCTTCGCCTTGTCGAATGGCGTCACGGCCCCGGCCTCATGGACGACCCGGTGCGCCTCCTGGCGAATACGCAGGTCGAGCTTGCGCGGCAGTTGCAGCCATGGCAGGACGTACATTCGTTTCATGTCGTCCGGCAAATCCGTCAGCGTCTCAGCGCGCAATTCCTGCTCACTGGGCAGGCTCAGATCAGACCAGACCGAATAAACGATGCGCCGCTTGAAGGCGCCCCCGGTCCAGAGCGCGCCGGTATAGCTGTCGCGGTGCAGACTGCTCATCGGGCCGCGCAGATAGAGCGCCTTCTGTGCCGCAAACAGGGTCGGCGTGTCGAGCGGCTCAAGGATGATCTTCTGCTCGGGAAGCGTTTCGCGTGGCGGTGCCGTCTTCTCTAGCGGGTAAGTCCATTCCAAAGGCGCGGCGCTCTCGGTCGCGCCGCTATTCTTGATATTATCCCAGGTCTGAACCCGGTTCATCGCGCCGCCGACTTTCCAGGTGTTGTTCTCATACTGGTCGAGGGCGACGCCGCGCCAGCGCAGGTAACGGCCCGGATTGCGGTCGAGCTGAACGCGCATCACGACCTGCTGACTTTTCTTGATGCGCGCCACCTGCCCAAGCTCGACGGTGTTCGAGAAGCCGGTTGCCGGGGTTTCGGAAAAGCCCTGCGTGATGCCGCCGCCGAAGCGCGGGATCATAAAGAAAAACGGCAACGTCAGCACCGCCACAATCGCGACCTGGGCGAAGGACGCCCCCAGCAGATAGCGCACGCGGCGGCGCGGGCTGGTCGTGACTTCGCCCCCGGCGCGCCGCTTCAACGCCTTGATCGGGGCGATGATTTCGTCTTGAGAGGCTTCGATCTCGCGCTGGGCGCGGCGCACCTCGAAGGCCGCGAGCGACGACACGAAGAAGAAAAGGAATAGGACGAGCGAAGCGACGAACGTCGCATTGAAGGTCAGGCCCGCCGACAGCAGCATCATGAAAAACGCGATCACATAAAGAAAGACCCAGTCGCGGTCGCGCTTCGCCTGCAAGAGCTTCATCGCCGACGCGAACAGCGCCAGGTGGACGAGCGCCAGCACGCGGTTCGTCAGCACAGCGGCATCGAAAAATAAGAACGGCAGGTAGAGCGCCACCAGCCCGCGCCACGCCCACATGCGCCAGCGCGACACCGCGACGCCCTGGTGGTCCTCATCATTCCGACGGCGGTGGTCGCGCACGAAGCTCGCGCCGATAGCCGCCGCATACAAGATCATTGATGCGCCGTCGAGCTGCCCGGTCAGCGCCAGCGCCAGAAACGCCGTCGCCACCAGCGCGTAGGAAGTGATGCGAAAGTACGTCTCCATATCAGTAGGCAGTAGGCAGGAAGCAGGAGGCAGGAAAAGCAGTGATGAGTGATGAGTAATGAGTGGGGAGCCGATTCACTCATCACTCATTACTCATCACTGCCTCCTGCTTCCTGCCTACTGCCTCCTCTCTCAGAGGTCATCCATGAACACGACGTGGGCGCTGCGCCAGATGTGCGCCGGGATCGTGCCCTTGGCCGCCGAAGTGATCAGCACCTTAAAACGCCGTTCGTCGCCCAGCACCGGCAATTCGTCGAGCAAGCGCCAACTGATCTGGCCGGCGGCGCGCGGCATCGCCGCCGCTTCGCCGGCGCTTGCAGCGACCGCGCGGGGCCGCCGTTTGAAGAGGCGACGCGGGGCCGGCGCGGCCTCGGCGGCCTCTTCTGTCTCTACCGCATAAACCGTCGGTTGCAACGTCGCCAGCACACGCAGGATTTTATAAAGCTGCTCGTAGCCGGCGCCCGAACCGACGTTGTAGCGCTCCTCCGGGGTGATCAGTTCCACCTCGGCGCGCTCCAAAATAAAGTGATTGGCGAATGACGCGGCTTCGACGATGGCGCGCTCGAATTTTTCTTGGAAGGCGGCGGCCAGGCGCTGCCGCTCTTCGTCAGGCTCGGCGGTGCCGTTGTCTTGCGACTTTTTATCCGGCTCGTTCGTCCGTAAGGCGGCCAGATCGGGCGGCGCCATGGTGTCGAAAACGATAGTCAATCGCCACTCGTCTTCGCGGGTGTGCTCGCGCACCATCATCTGTTGCGCCTTGGCGGTCGCCTTCCAGTCAATGTTGCGCTGGTGAT
The DNA here is from genome assembly GCA_035275065.1 of Blastocatellia bacterium. Taxonomy (NCBI): domain Bacteria; kingdom Pseudomonadati; phylum Acidobacteriota; class Blastocatellia; species Blastocatellia bacterium. The sequence continues at coordinate 8,824 of DATENM010000150.1, read as the reverse complement.
CCGAGGTCTGGTAGCGGCGGATGGCGTAGAGGTCGTCGCCCGAGCCGCGCGCCCGGCTCTCGATGCGCCCCGCGAGCATCGGCAGCGAGTGGTAAAAATCGCTGAGCGGCTGCGGCTTGGGGTAGACGATCAGCTCGCCGCGCGCATCAATGCGCCGCCACTTCTTGAAGAACCCGGCGGGGAACTTGGTCGCCAGGCGAAAGCCTGTGATGGGGTAACGTCCGCGGCGCGCGAATGTCCGCTCGATGCGATGCCGCCCCGACGCGCCCGCCGGCACGAGGACAAAGTAAGCCAGCTTACCAATCTCTAACAACGCCGGCGGCAGGAACGACGCGGCGACGCGGGGACGCAGCGACGCGGCGAGTTTCACCTTGTCATCACTGGCTAGCCCGTCTTTCTCCTCTTTCTCCGCGTCGCCGCGTCGCCGCGTCGCCGCGTCCCCTTTATCCGCGTCGCCGCGTCGCCGCGCCGTCACGTCCCGCGCTTCGCGCGGCTCCGAGAGCGCCTCGACCAGGACGCTGAAGCTCGGCAGCACGCGCTTGTGGTTGAGCAAGGTGACGCTGATGCTGGCCGATTCGCCGGCATAGATATGATCGGGAAAGCGCAATTGCACGGCGACGCCGGCGAGCGACACTCGCCCGATCAGGTTGGCGGCAATCAGAAAGGCGAGCATCGCCGAGAGAATCAGGTAGAGCAGATTGTTGCCGGTGTTCCAGGCGGCAAAGCCGATGATCACCAGAAAGACGATGAACAGCAAGCCCTCGACCGTCACCGTCGTGCGGATGGCGAAGCGCAGGATTTCAAGCCGCACATTACGCGCCAGCCGCGGGATGATGTAGAGCGCGCCGAGCAAGGCCAGCACCAGTGACACGGCGGCGGCAATCGTCGCCAGTTGCGTATTGCGCTGGTCGGCGGCGACCGAGCTGAGCAACGCCACCAGAAAAGCAACGCCGAGGAAAAAGACAGTGATGAAGAAATCGCGCCACGCTTGCCGGTTCATAACTACAAACTCTTAGAGCGGCACATTGATGGTCTTGAGAATTTCTTGAAGCGCCGCCTCGGCTTCGTCCGACCGCCGCATCCCCGTAGAGTAGCGCGAGTTGACGACGATGCGGTGGGCAAAGACGGGCACAACCAGCCGCTTGATGTCGTCGGGGATGACGTAATCGCGCCCCTCGATAAAGGCCATCGCCTGCGCCGCGTGATACAAGGCAAGCGAGCCGCGCGGGCTGACTCCGAGGTCGAGTAAATCCGACTGGCGCGTCGCGCGCACGATGCGGATCAGGTAATCGAGCAAGGATTCGTCTACCGCCACCTCGCGCGCTTCGCGCTGGAGCTGTAGCACGTCATCGCTGTGCATAACCGGCGACAGGCGCTCGACCGCCGAGTTGAAGGTCTGCTGGCGCAGGATCGTCTTCTCGTCTTCGAGGTCGGGGTAACCCATGCGCACGCGCATCATGAAACGATCCATCTGCGATTCGGGCAGCGGGTAGGTGCCGTGATGCTCGACCGGGTTCTGCGTCGCCAGGACAATAAACGGGCGCGGCAGCTTATAGGTCACTTGCTCGACCGTCACGTGGCCTTCAGCCATCGCTTCAAGCAAGGCCGACTGGGTCTTCGGCGTCGTGCGGTTGATCTCGTCGGCGAGAATGACGTTGGCGAAGATGGGGCCGGACTTGAACTCGAAAGAACTCTGCTGCTGGTTGAAGACTTCGAGGCCGAGGATGTCGCTCGGCAGCATATCAGAGGTGAACTGGATGCGCTGGAACGAGCAGTCGAAGCTGCGCGCCATGGCTTGCGCCAGGGTAGTTTTGCCGACGCCGGGAACGTCTTCGATGAGCAGGTGGCCGTCGGCAATCAAGGTGACCAGCGCCAGCTCGACGACATCCGACTTGCCGCGAATGACTGATTCGATTGTTTTCTGGAGTTGTTCGAGCTTCCCGGCAGTGCTGATCACTAAGCTAAATTCTCCGCTCAACCGATTTGGGCGCACGATTCAATTTAGCATAAAAGCCGCCAGCGCGCGACGTAAAGTCACGCCGCGCTAAAAGCCTCCCCGAAGCGGCAGGAGCATTCAGTTCTGCGAAACAGGGATGAAAGAAAAACACAGAGACACAGAGACACAGAGATACGGAGTCTTCTCTGTGTACCTCCGTGCCTCTGTGTCTCTGTGTTTAATTCATCTTTTGAATAGGGCTACAAAGCGCGCAAGAAAGCGACCAGGTCTTTTTTCTCCTGCGCCGAAAGATTGAGCTGTTCGATGAGATTGAAAAACTCGACCGTATCCTCAAGCGTCAGCAAGCGGCCATCGTGCAGGTAAGGCGGCGACTCTTTGATGCCGCGCAGCGGGAAGGTCTTGATCGGCCCCTGCGCGGTGATCATCATGCCGCCTTCCATGCGCGGGCGGTAGAAGCGCTCGACCTTCAGGTCATGCATCAGCCCGTCGGTGTAGTAAGGCGGCGTGTGACAGGCCGCGCAACTGGCTTTGCCGAAGAAGAGGTCTTCGCCGCGAACTTCGCTCTCGCTCGCCCTGGCGCGGTCGAGGCGGCCAAAGAGATTCAACTTCGACGCTGGCGGAAAGTCGAGCAGCTCTTGAAACTCGGCCATCGCATGAATCTGCGAGCCGCGCTCAAGAATGTTCAATCCCTTCTTGGTGGCAATCACCGGGTCGCCGTCGAAGTAGGCGGCGCGCTGCTCAAATTCGGTGAAGTCTTCGACCGTGCGCAGGGCGCGCTGCGAGCCGAACAGACGTTGGATGTTGACGCCGCGCAGGCTCGGCGTTTCGATGCGCCGGCGATTCTCTTGCGGGCGGATGTCGCCGACCAGATGCGCCGCCCCCGAAGTGTGCCCGTTGACGTGACAGTCGAAGCAGGCGACGCCCAACATGCCTTCCGCGCGCTCGGTCTTGCGGTCGGCGGTGGCGTTGAACTGCTGCTGCGGGAACTGCGACACCAGCAGGCGCAGGCCGTCGAGCTGCTTCGGGTTGAGGATGCCGTTGAACAGCTCGTAGAAGTTGTTGATCGTCACCAACTGCCCCTTCGACACGTCGCCGAGATCGGGGCGCGTCGTCAGGAAGATGGCCGGCGGGAATTCCGGCAAGAACTGCTCCGGCAGGTCGAAATCCATGTCAAAGCGCTCTAGCCGCGGCAGGGCTTTGACCTCGGCCTGCGGAAAGATCATGCCGCCGACCGGATGACTGACGTGCGGCAGCGGCAGGTAAGGAAAGACGCCCTTGTCGCGGATCTCTTCCGGCGACATGCGGCCGAGCTGCTCCCAGGTGACGCCCTTGAGGCGCGCCGTCGGGCCTACGGGGATTGGTTTGCCGCGCGTCATGGTGACGCTCTGGTCAACGCGACGGCTCAGGTCATAGCGTGCTTCGAGCAGCCGTTGATGCTCGGCCATCACCCGCGCCTTGTTGGCCTTGTCGCGCTTCAAGACGACCGCGAACGGTTCTTCGACGACCGGCGAAAACGACGACTGCGGCTCCGTCTTCTTGCCACTGTCCTGGGCGCGAGTGGCGGGGCTGACCAGCATGGTTGCAACGCCCGCCGCGATAAAGACGAGCGCCGCCAGCATTTTGATTTGGGTTCTCAGGTTCATGGATGATCCTCCCATTCTGCCGAAGGTTGAACGGTGTGGGGATACAGCTTCGACTGCGCTGCGGTAATCTGATGCCGGACGAACTTATCTTAATCAGCAAGGCTAGCAATCGCAACACGACTGCCGGCAATCACTCCACGGGCGAGGTCGCTTCTTCACGCGCCGCGTCGGCAGCGCCGCCATCGGGCGCGTAGGGCTCGCGCCAGACCTCCCACGCCAGCCACGCCAGCGCCGGCAGGTAGACGACTGCGCCGAGCCACAGAGGCAAGTCGGGATAGACCAGCGGCTCGTACCACAAGCAGTACATGAAGACAGACGCGCCGGTCAGGTAAATCCAACCGAGCCGCGGCGCGAAACAGAGGAACGGCAGAATCCAGGCGTAGTACCACGCATAGCGCGGCGAGGTCAGCAGCCAGTATGCGCCGATGAGCGCCGCCGCGCCGCGCGCTACCACGGCCACGCCCGCCTTTGTGCGCATTGCCCACCACGCGCCGAGCGCCGCAAGCAACGACGCGGCAGCAATCAAAAACAGGTCGGCGCGCAGCGGCACCAGCTTGTGAATCACATCGAGCGCAAAGTAACGCGCCCCCGTGCCGGTGAAGCCTTCTTCGCTGAACTCGTTGCCGAGCGCGCCGAAGCCGGTCGCGCCCGTCAGCACATAAGGCAGGTAAACAATCGCCAGCGTCAGCGCGAACGAGCCGACCATAACGAGATTCGCTCGATTGAATAAGACGGCGCGCGCCGCGGCAATCAAGCGGGCTTTCAGCGGCGCAGTACTTCGCTCACTGACGGCGCGCAGGAAGGCCGGCAGCACGAGCGCCGGGTAATACTTGACGGCTGTCGCCAGTCCCAGCAGCGCGCCCGTCAGCCAGTGGCGGCGACCCGTCCATGCCACCAGCGCCAGCGCCAGCAGCATGATGAACGCCGCTTCGATGTGGCCGCTGTGCGCGCCTTCCCAGATCGGCAGCGGGTGCCAGGCAAACAGAATCGCCCGCGCCGGGTCCAGCCGCGCCCGCCCGAGCGCCCACATCAGCGCCAGAATAGTGATCACGTCAAAGGCCATCGCCGCCGCTTTGAACGCCGTCACGCGCAACGGTTGTAACCAGCTGACCAGTAAGTAAACCAATTGCGCGCCCGGCGGATAAGGCGTCGGCAGATTCGGGCGATTGATGTTCGGATAAATCCGCGTGACGTTCGGATAGCGCTCCGGATCGCGCAACGGCTCAAGCGGCGGCGCCTCGGGGGCGAAGCGATAAGGGTTCATGCCATGCGCCTGCACATGGCCGTCCCAGGCATAGCGATAGGCGTCCGTCGAAAGATAAGGCCGCTGCGGCACCAGCGTCGCCCGCAGGCCGATGGCAAAGATGATGATGACGGCGAATGTCAGCCAGCGAGCGGCGCGCGATGAATGCCGATTCCATTTCAGCACCACGCCGCAGGCCAGCATGCACATCGCCAGCTCGCCGATGAACAGCCAGATGTAGGCCGCCACCCACTGCGTAAAGCGGTGCAGGTCGCGCGCCCACCAGCAGAGGCCGAGCATCGCCGCGCCGATGATCAATAAAGCAACCGGAGCCGCAACCGCCCGCAGGCCGGCGAAGCGCGACAGCGCCTCGGCAGGCGCCGGGTCGGGCATTTCGGTTTTCATGACCTGCACCGCCATAGGCTTGCTCAGTCGTGCGGCGTCCGTTTGACGATCTGATAGAGCCTGCCGCTGGCCACCTCGTCTTCGTCCGGCAGCTCGATCTGTATGGTGACGTGGGTAATGTTGAATTGGGCGCGCAAGGCCTGTTGCAACGCTTCGAGCGTCGCGCGGTGCGCCGCGCCGGCTTCGAGCGTGACGTGCGCCGAGAGCGCTTCTTTGCCTGAGCTGATCGTCCAGATATGCAGCTCGTGAACGTCGGCGACACCGTTGACATCGTGCATGGCTTCGATGACGGCGCGCACGCTGATGTGCGAGGGCGTGCCTTCGAGCAGAATGTTCACCGATTCGTGAATGAGCCGCCACGAGCTGAAGACGATCAGCGCGCAGATGACGAAGCTGATGATCGGGTCGGCCATCGTCCAGCCCCAGCGCCAGATCAAAAGGCCGGCGATGATGGCGCCGACCGAGCCGAGCGCGTCACCGATGATATGCAGAAAGGCGCCGCGCATGTTCAAGTTCTCTTCCGCCGCGCCATGCAACAGCCAGGCGCTCAGCGCGTTGACCACCAGCCCGCCGCCGGCGATCAACAACAGCTCGAAGCCTTTGACCGGTTCAGGCTGATGTAAGCGATGCACGGCTTCGTAAGCGATCAGCAGCGAGATCAGAATCAGGGCGACGCCATTGGCGAGCGCCGCGAGAATCTCCATGCGGTAATAGCCGTAGGTTTTTTTCGGCGTGATGGGCCGCGCCGCGAACCACAACGCCAGCAGCGCCAGCCCCAGCGATGCCACGTCCGCCAGCATATGCCCGGCATCCGACAGCAGCGCCAGCGAGTTGGTCACAAAGCCGCCGATGGTTTCGGCGAGCATATAGACGACCGTCAGCGCCATCACCAGAATCAGCCGCCGCCGGTTGCTGGCATGGCGGTGATGATGAGTGTGATCGTGGTCGTGGTCGTGTGCCATAACGCAGCAGGCAAGAAGCAGTAGGCAGTATGGCCAGGAATGCCGGATAGCGACAGCATTCCCGGCTGCCTACTGCCTACTGAATCTTGAGCAGCTCGACTTCAAAGATGAGCGTGGCGTTGGGCGGGATGACATTGCCGGCGCCGCGCGCCCCATAGCCGAGTTGCGGCGGGATGATCAGCCGGCGCTTGCCGCCGACCTTCATGGTCATCAAGCCTTCAGCCCAGCCGCGGATGACCGGGCTCACGCCGATTTGAAAAGTGAATGGCTGGCCGTGGTCATACGAGCTATCGAACTTGGTGCCGTTTTCGAGCGTGCCGGTGTAATGCACCGTGACCATCTGGCCCTGTTCGGGGCTGGCACCGGTGCCGACGACCTCATCGATGTACTTCAGGCCGGAAGGCGTGGTGATGGCGTTGCTCATATCCGTGCCTTTCTGCGGAATGCGCGACTCGTGCGACGCCAGCACGACCCAGCGATTGAGCCGCTTGACGAAGGTGTCGGTGAAGCGCACCGCGCTGCTCGCGTCTTTGCCGGCAATCGTCATCTTGCCGCTCCAGAGACCGGTGACGACGCCCGTCGTGCCGCTGACGCGCGCCGCCAGATCGTCCAGCTTGTAGGATTCGACCTGCGCCGAGGTGATCTCTTGAATGTACTTCGCTTTGTCATAGACCTTGCCTTCTTCGTCGGTGAAGACAAAATCGTCGGCAAGCAGCAGGTCGAGGGCTTGCCGGTCACGATTCTTGAAGGCTTCGGAACATTGACGCTCGGCGGCGAGCAAACTTTGTTCGGCGCTCACGGCAGGCGTGCGGGCGCGGTTGCCGGCAGCGCGCCGGCCTCTGGATTGCGCCAGGGTCAGCGTCGCGGCGAGTGTGATAAAGAGTACAAAGGAAAGAATACGCTTCACGAGTGGAGTTCCTTTCGCGAGACTTGGAAAAGCCGCCAGAGGGCTTTGCCAGCGCAAAAGTGTAGCCCGCGCCCGCAAGCAGCGGCAAGGTGATGGCGCGGCGGTCGGGCCTGGCGCTCAGCCGGCGTTGACGACTTGCGAAGGCATACCGCTCAGGGTGACGAGCCGGTGGTTGGAATAGCCGATCTCGACCGCATCGTAGAGGTCGCGCATCAGCGTCGGGCCATAACGCGCCAGCAGGTAGTAGATGTTCAGCTCGCGCTCTTGCAGGTTCTTGTCCGGGAAGAGCGTCGCGTAGGCGCGTTCAACTTGACGGTAGACCGTCTCGTCGCGCCGCGCGCTCGTGTGCACGAAGCGCGTGCGCAGGTGGTCGAGCTGGTAGACGATCTTGGCGCGCGCGTTCCTGGTCGCGTCCGACAGGCTGGCGTCGGCGCGGCGCAGGCTGGCTTCGAGCTTGTCGAGCTGCTCGCCGATCACGCGCTCAGTCTCGGCGAACGTGTCGGCGGTCTCGCGATCGAGGCTCTGCTCGACGACCTTCGTGATGGCCGCGTGCAGGCCGTCGAAGAAGTCGGGCAAGGCGAGCTTGAGCTTCTTAAGCGTCTTGCGGTGGCGGTGCTCGATGATCGTCATGCTCGCGCGCGGCAGCACGCACGGCTCCTGTCGCTCCAGCGTCTCGTAGACGGCGCGAATCTGCGCGAAGTAAGCGACCTCGGCCGGCCCGCCGATGTAGGCGGCGGTCGGCAGCAGCCAGTCCTGCACCACGGGCCGCAGCGTCACGTTCGGGCTGAAGCAGTTCGGGCAGCGCGCCGCCAGCTCGACAAGCTCGGCTTTATCGAACGAGCGGTCGGAGCCCTTCACGTAAAAGCGGCCGTCGCGCTGCGTCATCGCCAGGCGCTTGCCGCCATCCATGACGAAGAGCGGCACGGCGTCTTCCGACACGTGAACCTGCGCGTGATAGCCCGCGCGCTCAAGCTCGCGGCTGCGCTCGACCAGCGCACGCGCGATCTCCGGCGTGCGCTCGATGGCCTTTGCGTAGAGCGGCGCGGCGACCTGCTTCAACTCTTCATCGAGCGGGTCGAGCAGCACGACGCCATAGTCTTTGAAGATGCGCGCCATCAACTTCGCGAAGGCGTCGGCAAAGCCCGCGCCCTCGGCGTAGCTCTCGCGCAGATCGCGTTCGATGTCGCTCAGGAACTCGGACGGCGGCAGCGCGGCGACGAACTCTTCAATCGCCGCGTTGATCCCCTCGTCAATTTGCACGCGGCCGACCGGCGCGTCCGAGGGCCGCGTCGCCGGGTCGTAGCGCACGGTCTTCAGGTGGCCTTCGACATCGATCAGGCGGCAATGATTCACCTCTTCGTAGTCGTGATCTTCGCTGGCGACCCAGAAGACAGGCACCGCGTCAACGCCCTGCTCGCGCAGACAGTCCGTCAGCTTGATGACGGTCATCGCCTTGTGAATCGTGTAGAGCGGCCCCGTGAACAGGCCGGCCTGCTGGCCCGTGATGACGGCCACGGAGCCGGGGCGGCGCAGCATCTCGATGTTCTTGAACGTCAGCTCGGGCGAGCCGGCGCAGCGGTTGATGCGTTCGAGCGCGTTGGCGACGCGCTCACGGTCGAACGACTGCGCGCCGACTTTGCGCGCGTGCTCGGCGAGCGGCGACGCCGTGCGCCCGCAGTCGGCGTAGAAGCGCGCGACCTTGCCGTA